>JBAWZG010000387.1:0-2822 GCA_037143155.1 Bacteroidia bacterium | reverse complement strand
CTAACATCGTATGGGACGCTTTCGTAGATTATCTGGAAACAGTTTATTTCGAGGGTGCAGCAGAAAATCTCGATCAGGAATTGGTCAACTTCGAATATGAAGCTTATAAGAGTTGTTACGGGAACTAACCGTAACAACTTCAATAATAGCAAGAGGCGAAAAGTCTCTCTTTTCTGTTGAAATCTTAGTTGTAAAATACAATTAACTATAAAGCTTTATTTACTTAGTTGTTGTAAATTGCAGAGGATAAAAATCAAACCTAACTATCTGTAAAATAAATATGTCTTCAAAAAAAATATCACTTTCCAGATTAAACACCTTTTTAAAATTACAATGCGACAATCTCCGGGCTGCTGGTCTGGATGCCTCTGAATATAAGGATTACATCATTGCTATGCTGTTCCTGAAACGGGTAAACGACCAGTTTGAAATTGGCCGTATTCAGCGCACCGGCAACTTATTAAAGGAGTATCCCGATTTGTCCCAGGAAGAAATAGAGGAAGAACTGGAAGAAGTAAAAGCCCCCGAATACGAGTTTTTTGTACCCAAATTAGCTCGTTGGAAAATCGACTATCAACCAAATCCCGTAGAAAAGCAAACCGAAATACGCCGGAAAGAAATACAAATTGGACTCCTGTCGGACAAGTTTAGCAAAGAAGAAAAACTGATTTTAACCAATGAACTTATCGGTTTACCACTAACGGCTGCATGGTATGGCATTTCAACCGTGTTGGAAAATGTGGGTGATGCGCTGAGTATTGCTCTCAATGCGTTGGAAGATGCCAATGCCGAAATTTTACAGGGAATACTAAGCACCACCAAATTTAACGCGGTAAATACCAAAGGCGAGAAAATACTCTCCGACGAAGTGCTTTCGCAAATGCTGAAAGACTTTAACCGCATGAAACTGACCGACGATCAATTTGAATTCCCAGATTTGCTGGGTGCTGCATACGAATTCCTGATTAAATACTTTGCCGAAAGCGCCGGAAAAAAAGGTGGCGAATTCTATACACCTTCGCCGGTGGTGCATTTAATGGGTAAGATTCTGCAACCGGCGATGGATGCTGAGATATGTGACCCGACCATTGGGTCCGGAGGTTTGGCCATTAACATGCGAAACTATGTGGAAGCACGTTATGGGACAGCCAAACACCTGACCATTCATGGTCAGGAACTGAAAGATGGCATTTACAAGATGTGCGTGATGAATATGATTTTTCACAACATCCGTAACGCAGACATTCGGCAAGGCGATACAATTCTCGATCCCAAACTGGTTGAAAACGGACAACTCCGCAAATACGATATTGTGGTAGCCAATCCGCCATTTTCACAAAACTACACTACGGCTGGCATGCGATTCAAGGAGCGTTTTGTAAATTGGATGAGCCAGAAAAAACAAGCCGACTTTATGTTTGTGCAACACATGATTGCAACGCTGAAAGACAATGGACGCATGGCGGTGGTGATGCCTCATGGCGTGTTGTTTCGTGGTGGCGAAGAGCAACGGATGCGCAAACGGTTGATCGAACAGGGAATTCTGGAATGTATTATTGGCTTGCCCCCTGCCCTATTTTTCGGCACGGGTATTCCGGCCTCTATCCTGATTGTAAACAAAGCCGGTGCCGCTGAGCGTGACGGCGTTTTCTTTATCAATGCCGACCGCGAATACCGCGAAGGTAAAAACCAAAACACTTTGCGCCCCGAGGATATTGAAAAAATATCGTTCGTTTATACCCACAAAAAAGAGTTGCCCAAATACAGTCGTCTGGTGAAAAATGCCGAACTCGAAGCTGAAGAGTTTAATTGCAACATCCGCCGGTATGTGGATAATGCCCCAGAACCCACGCCAAACGATGTGCATGCACACCTGAAAGGCGGATTGCCCGACAGCGAAATCACGGCGCTCGACAATGCTTTTGACAGCTACAACGGATTGAAAGAGCAGCTTTTTGATCCGCTGAAAGAAGGTTACCAGCAGTTTAGTGCGGCCATTGCAGCCAAAGAAGATATTAAAACTGTCATTTACAATTCTGAAGGATACGCGCAGGCACAAAAACGCTACGCTGATGCGATGCACGATTTTTGGCAAACCATTTTGCCGTTGGTTGAAAACCTGCCGGTTGGGAAAGATGTGTATCATTTTGTACAAGGTTTATCCAATGCGTTTGCCCTGAAAACCGCAACCATCGAAAACCCTTTGCTCGACGAATTTCAAAGCCGCGGGGCGTTTGCGCAGTATGTCGATGAGTTGGAAACCGATTTTAAATCGGTGGCGGCCAGCGAATGGAATGCCGAACTGATTCCTGAAGAAGATATTCTGGAAAGCCAGTTTCCTGATCTGCTTGAGAAGCTGCGAAAGGCACAGGCCCGCAAAGATGAACTGGAGGCCCTGTTTGCCGAAGTGGCCGAACTGGAAGAAAGTGATTGGAACGAGACCGATTATGAAGTGATTCCGAAAGGCCGGATAACCGAAATAAAAGCCACCATTAAACAACTCAACGGCCAGCGCAAAGAACTGGAGAAAGAGGTAAAAACCCTGGAAAAACGAATTTCGGCTTACCGGAAAGATGGAGATACCGTCGCGATTAATAAACTACAGCAGGAAATAAAGCAATTGGAAACCCAAATTAATCCGTTAACCGAAGCCATTGGAACCGCTGAAGTCGGAATACAACGCCATGTAGATTTGGAAAATGAAGTAAAAGCCTGTGCCGCCGATATTCGTGCATTTGAACAAATAAAAGAATCACAAGTAGAGCAAGCCCGGGAGCAAATTACGGCGGATGAAGCCAAACAATTAATCATGAAACGCTGGC
>JBAWZG010000386.1:0-2840 GCA_037143155.1 Bacteroidia bacterium | reverse complement strand
AATCTTCAAATTGATTACAGCAAATCGCTTGCCAGTTCAGCTAAATAGCTGCGTTCGCCTTTCAAAAGATTTACATGGGCAAAGATCTCATGGTTTTTCATCTTCTCAGTCATATAGGCCAAACCATTCGATTTCATATCCAGATAGGGAGAGTCGATCTGCTGAAGGTCACCGGTAAAAATCAACTTGCTTCCTTCACCTGCCCGGGTAATGATGGTCTTGATTTCGTGCGGCGTCAGATTCTGTGCTTCGTCGATGATAAAATATGAATTCGACAAACTCCTTCCGCGAATGTATGCCAAAGGAGTAATAATCAGCCTTTCGTCTTTCAGCAATTCTTCGATCAGCTGATATTCAGTACTTCTCACATTATAATTGTGTTTGATCACGGCCAGGTTGTCGAAAAGTGGCTGCATATACGGACTAATTTTTTCTTGAGCGTCCCCAGGAAGGTATCCCAAATCGCGGTTACTCAGCGCAACAATGGGGCGGGCAAGCAAGATCTGTCCGAAGTTTTTATGCTGTTCCAAAGCAGCCGCAAGAGCTAAAAGAGTTTTGCCAGTTCCGGCTTTGCCGGTTAAAGCAACTAATTTGATGTCAGGATTAAACAAAGCATCCAAACTAAAGGTCTGTTCAGCATTCCGGGGTTTAATTCCATAGGCCGTTTTCTTCTCCACACGAATCATTTTTTTCAGACCACCGTCATATCTGGCCAGTACACTGGCCTTAATCGACTTGATGATGAAATATTCGTTGATGTCAGGTGTCTGCTCCAGGTTCATGGTTTCAACCGGAAGTGAATTTTCATTGTATAGCTTTTCAATCAGGGTATCGTCGAAACTCGTTAATTCAGTCACACTTTTGTTCAGGAACTGAATATCCTTGACCTTATCGTTATAATAATCTTCCGCCTGAATCTTCAAAGACTTGGCCTTCATCCTCAGATTAATATCTTTGGATACCAAAATGGTTGGCCGGTCGGGGAATTTCTGTCCAATATACATGGTTATCGCCAGAATACGATGATCAGGAATATCTTCAAGAAACGAATTTTTCATTTCTTCAGGCAAAGGCTTGCCGGTTTCAATGATCAGTTTTCCTTTATCGGGCCCCAATTTTATACCACCGTTAAACAACTGGTCGCCCACTATTTCATCCAATTCGCGCACAAATTCCCGTGCCTGAAAATTGATCGGATCGTTTCCACGTTTAAACTTGTCAAGTTCTTCCAGCACAGTAATCGGAATTACAATGTCGTTATCCTGAAACTGGTAAATACTGGTATGATCGTGCAGGATCACATTGGTATCAAGCACGAAAATTTTTGTTTGCTTTTTCTTTGCCATCGCACCTATCGTTAAGATTTTTCGAAATTTAGAAAAATTAGAATGCATTCGGCAGAATATACCTGTTAAATTCTCAATTTTACGATTCTATTTTTTCAACTGTTGTTCGTAAGTTTTTTTGCTCATGAGAAGCTACCCTGAAGTGCTCGATTTTCTATACAGTCAGTTACCTATGTTTCAACGCACTGGCCCTGCAGCATACAAGGACAACCTCGACAATACAATCCGGCTGGACGAAATGTTCGGTCATCCCCACCTTTCTTTTAAAACCATTCATGTCGCCGGAACCAATGGAAAGGGTTCGGTTTCTCATATGCTGGCATCAATACTTCAGGAGGCAGGCTACAAAACCGGACTTTACACTTCTCCTCATTTGAAAGATTTCAGGGAACGAATCCGGGTCAACGGCGAAATGATTTCAGAAGAAGCAGTGGTAGAATTCACCGAAAAATATCTGGAGAAAAACGAAATTGAAATGTTGGAGCCATCCTTCTTTGAACTGACTGTAACCATGGCATTCGACTATTTCAGAGCCATGCAGGTGGATGTGGCAGTAATTGAAGTTGGCCTTGGCGGACGACTCGATTCGACCAACATCATCACTCCGGAAGTATCGGTCATTACGAACATTAGTTTCGACCATATGTCGTTATTGGGAAATTCGTTGCCTGAAATAGCTGCAGAAAAGGCTGGCATTATCAAATATGGCATTCCGGTCGTAATTGGAGAAACTTCCCCGGAAACGAGTCCAATATTCAAACAGTTCGCCGAAAAAATGCATGCCAGCATTGAGTTTGCAGATAAGAATTACAAGACTGATTACTCCATGTTGACTTTGGATGGAAAACAGAGCCTGAATATCAGGAAGTCTGAAATTCTAATGTATCCTAATTTACAATTGGATCTGCTGGGAATCTATCAGCGCCACAACGTTCCAACTGTTTTGCAAACCATTGACATATTGAATGAAAAAGGTTGGAATCTATTTGAAGATACTGTCCGCAGCGGTCTGGCAAATTGCGTTCGTAATACAGGTTTAATGGGGCGCTGGCAGATTATCGGTCACAATCCGCTCACCATTTGCGACACCGGGCACAATCCAGCAGGTATTAAACTCGTTGTAGAACAAATCAAACATACACCCTGGAAAGAACTCCATATTATCATTGGCCTTGTAAACGACAAGGATCAGGATGAAGTTTTGTCACTTCTTCCGGCAGATGCCCATTACTATTTCACCAAAGCAAACATTCCACGAGCCACACAACCTGAAGAGCTGTTAGCGAAGGCTGCAAAGTTTGGGTTACAGGGAAATTGTTACCAGACTGTTCAGCAGGCACTTTCTGCAGCTAAAGATAAGGCGGATGAAAACGATCTGATTTTTATAGGTGGAAGTACATTTGTTGTGGCTGAAGTTTTATGAGATTTTTTTGATCTTTCTTTTGCACATATCAAAAAGGAATCTATCTTTGCAACGCTTTAAAAAACAAAGCA
>JBAWZG010000385.1:0-2844 GCA_037143155.1 Bacteroidia bacterium | reverse complement strand
CTGTGGAAAAAATTTATGGCCAGCGATTATGTGATAACCCTGGATGAAATGCCAAACATCAGAACATACACTACCGTTGGAATGATTAAAGATCAGAAGAATGATCTGGAAATTTATCCGACTTATTTTGACGAGCAGATTACCATACATTCCAAAGAATTAAACCAAACCATTTCGATATTCAACCAGCTCGGAATCTGCATGTCAACATTCAAATCTGAAAACAGCACCTCGACAATCTCTACCATTGGATATCCGGCCGGAATGTACCTGATAAAAGCCGATGAAAATGTTGCCGTTAAAGTTTTCAAAAGATGAAAACAATTTGTTCTGTTCATTATCTGATTCGGTTAACCTATCAACCAAATAACAATTATCAACTTAATAACATACCATGAAAAATCTTTTATTTATTCTGCTTATCTGCTCCGGAATGGCAACTTCAGCTGCTAAACCGGTTCCTTCCGATCCAAAAGCGACTAAGGAAACAGTGAAATTGTACCAAAAGATGATGAAACTTCAGCACAAAGGCCTGATGTTTGGCCATCAGGATGATATGGCTTACGGAACAAGCTGGTATGCTGAAGAAGGGCGTTCCGATGTGAAAGATGTTTGCGGCGATTTCCCCGCAATTATTGGCTGGGAATTGGGTCACCTCGAACTTGGAGATGCCTACAGCCTCGACTCGGTTTATTTCGACCGAATTCGTGCCGGAATTATAAAAGCCGATCAGATGGGTGCAATCAACACCGTGAGCTGGCATCACCGGAATGCGCTCACTGGCGGATCGGCCTGGGATGTAACTTCAAAGAAAACAGTTGCTTCGATTTTGCCCGGTGGCGAAAAGCATGATTTGTACCTGAAATATCTCGACAAACTGGCCGATTTTATGCTCAGTCTAAAAAATGGTCAGGGAAAATTAGTACCGGTTTTGTTTCGTCCGTACCATGAACATACCGGAAGCTGGTTCTGGTGGGGCAAAAATCTTTGTACGGCCGACGAATACAAAGCACTTTGGCGCTTCACCGTGACCTATCTGCGCGAAACCAAAAACATTCACAATCTGCTGTTTGCCTATTCAACTGATCGTTTCAATACCAAAGAAGAATACCTGGAACGCTATCCCGGCGATGACCTGATCGACATGGTGGCTTTCGATTTGTACGACCGCGGGCCGGAATATCCTGCCACACTTGGAAATTGTGCGAAAATGGTTTCTGAAATCGCTTCACAAAAAGGAAAAATAGGAGCGGTAAGTGAAGCCGGTGGCCCAATTGCCAAAAATCAGGAATGGTGGACCAAAACCGTGCTTGAAACCTTGCGTCCGTATGATTTATCGTATGTGTTGGTATGGAGAAATCCTACAATTAAGGCCAAAGCGAAAGACATGCCGTTTGGTCCTTCAAAAGGCTCGCCCAGCGAAAAGGATTTTGTGAAATTCTATAACGATCCTAAAACGCTGTTTATGAAAGATATTAAATAAGTAATTGAAATAATTTAATGTCGTTTTTTTTCCTCGACTCACCCCACGTCCGCTTGCGGACGTTTCCCCTCTCTACAAGAAGAGAGGGGCAAAGCGAGCGTTGCGAGCTTGCCTGCCTGCTGCAGGCTGGGGGTGAGTCAACAAAGCAATGATTTTGAAATACGACATTTATTTATTCTTTTAACTTAGTCCGTTTTGATCAGGTGATTTTACTTCACCGGATCATTTTAAAACCTAAAATCAGATATGCTTCTTTCAAAATTAATATCCAGTTACTTTTTGCTTTTTGCTTTTTCCGGAATACTGTCAGCTCAGAATTCATCGTTTACAACCTACATGAATCCTGTAATTCCGGGCGATCATCCCGATCCTACCCTGACCCGTGTTGGTAAAGATTTTTATACCACCGGATCATCCTTCAGTCCGACTCCGGTTATTTATCACTCGACCGATCTGGTTCACTGGAGAGCCATCGCACAGCCGGTAAGCGCTGCATGGTCTTCCTATGGGAAAAACCCGGGTGAAGGTTGCTGGGGAGGTCAGCTGGTTTATTATGGCAACAAATACTGGGATTTTTTCGGTCATTGGGGAACCATGTATTTTACCACTGCCGATAAGCCGGAAGGTCCCTGGACTGCCCCGAAAGCTGTGGTTTGTCCGGCATCGGTTCCGGGTCTGGGAATGGACAATTCCATTTTCGTTGACGATGACGGTTCATGGTATATGATGGTTAAAAACGGTCAGGAAAACAACTGGATTTTACAGCTTGGAGCCGATGGTCAGCCAAAAGGCCAGATTCTGGATTTACGCTGGATTAATCCTGCTCCGGCCTATCCGCTTGGTTGGGCCGAAGGTCCGGTGATGTGGAAATACAAAGGAAATTACTACTATTCGTTTGCGATCAATGCCGGCGGCGGACAGAAAGTCTTCCGGAGCAAGCAAATAGTTGCAGATAAAACTTCCTGGGAAAATCTGGGAGACTTTTTTAACGAGGCCGATCCGAAAAAGTCACAGGCACTTTTCCAGGGATCCAACCATTGCTCGCCGGTTATTATGCTCGACGACAGCACTTCATGGGTCATTTACCATTCGTACCTCACTGCAGGAAATGGTGAATGGCAAGGCATTGGCAGGCAGGGTTTGCTAAGTCGTGTTCGTTACAACGCAGCAGGAAAACCTGTGGCCGATTATCCGGTCAACGAACCACTTTCTGCACCAAAATTGACTTCAGGAGGAATTTCCTGGATGGTTCCACATTCCGATTTTTTCGACTCCGGAAAGTTGAATCCCGAATGGTCGTTGCTGGGATATTCGCCAACAATTCCCTATTCGCTGACTGCAAGGCCGGGTTGGCTCAGGTT
>JBAWZG010000384.1:0-2869 GCA_037143155.1 Bacteroidia bacterium | reverse complement strand
CCTGCATTCTTATTTACCGAATTTCTGCATCCTTATTTACCGATTTCTTGCATTCCTATTTGCCGAAATCTCGCATTGTTATTTACCGTTTACACTTTTCTTTTAAAACGTAAATAATAAGCGATAAACCATGAATATTAAAGATCTGAACACAAAAAAGAAACCAGTCATTTTGATAGACAAATCACTGGATTTTTTGTAACTAATCAGTCGCAATTATAATTAGCAATGACGTTCAGTGCAGGTAACACTTTTTGCCCATTTTTAATGGCAGTGTCAATAATGGATCGCAGGATGGCAAAGTTTTCAGCTGAAGATAGGACCTTGAACTGTCCGGATATTTTTTGTTTTACCTTGACATTGCGGATGGCTCTTTCCGAACCATTGTTATCAGGAGGAACATCCGGATGATAGAGGAAAGTAAAAACACTGTTGCGATACTTGATTATTCGCTTTTGAAACGAAATCAACTCTTTGTGGCTTGGCTCCAAAGGCTCGGACAACAAATTATCCAATGCTCTTTCCAAATGATTGAGGTAGTGGTTTGGATAATAATAATCAACAGGCGCAAACTGCTCTTTAAGTCTCTCCGCCTCCAACAGCAAAATTCGGAACCTAACAGGCCAGGCTACTTCATATCGTTTTTCAAGATACTTGGTTTCGCGTTTCAGGTGAGCTGTGCAAAGTTGGTGTTTGTCTACATGGGTCTGAAAATGAGGTTTCCAGCAATCATGAACCAATACAGCATCCTCAGATATGTCATTCATGTTTTTGTCAATCGTAGCAGTACCCCGGTTGGTCGAAGCAGCAATGAAAGTGGCAAACTTGTTTTGCCATGTCCAGAACCAATACTTTTTACCATTGACTTTCATTCCTGTTTCATCCGTGCCAATAACCCCGGAAGTCAACACTTTTTGCCGGATTATTTCATAAGCATCAGCGCCCTTGGAAGCCAGCCTGTTCAGCAAACGATGCAACCCTCCTTCACTAATGGGAACCGCAAAGAGATCATTCAATATTTCCTGAAGCCGTTTAAATGGCAGATATTGCCTGATGCTCAGATAACCAATGAGCGCTTCAATGTTTTTACCATATCTTACCGGGCTATCAACCCCGGCCGGGAACTCACTTTCAACCAGTTTGCCACAAGTGCAAGTGCACCGGTAAACCTGATGTTCAGTCACCACATGTTTGATCACAGGAATGTCAACGACCTGTCGGATGCCAAAAAGTTCAAAGGTTTGGTTAGTCAAATCATTCCCGCAGTCAGGACAAAAACAAGGCCGATGATCGATAACCTCATCGGGATGGTCGGTCATCTCCAAGGTCTTTCCTTCATGCCCTGGCTGTCCTCCCACCTTGCGGCCGGTTTTCTCACGCAGACTATTGGTGCGTTGTGGCCGGTTGTCATCTTTCGAAGGTGGTATAGAGCTGTTGTTGCTGTCTTTACGGGGCCTGTAGTTTTGTTCGACAAATTTTTCAAGTTCGGTAATTCGGGCCTTCAACAGCCTGATCTCCTCTGCCTGCATCTGTATAACATGGTGCAGTTCATCTATGATTATTTGCTCAAGTGTTCGCATAGTGTATTCGGCAAAACTAACCCCGAAATCCATTATTTCAAAGAACGCAACCGCTTATTTATCAATGGTTATCACCACAAATTGTTAGTAACTGCCGAATTTGAAAACAATTCTTTTGCGCACAAGCATATTCGGCTGTTACAACAGCAAATTTGTTAATAACGATTACATTTTTTAAAACTGATTAGTTACAAATTTTTTATCTTTGCCTCAGACCTCCTTTCTTTTATGATTGTTATAGTATTAAGCACACTTTTACCTTTCAGAGGGATTGGAGGTTCTTTTTTATTCTATCCAAACATCCACAATAATATTGGCTTCGCTGTCCAAATAGACACCCCAGGGACGGTTGTCAATTTCTACCACCAGGGTTTCACCGCAATGCACCGTATAGGGTCCCATCGCATCCATTCCATCGAGACTGCAAATCCAAACTTCAGCTTCACAGTAGGTGTTTTCTGGATTGGAGGTGGTTAGTTTTACATGGACATCTCGTTTTTCCAAGATAGATTCAAGTAATCCGGTCGCGGTAGATTCCTGGAAGCGTGCGGTGGCTCCACTGTCGATCGGAACCTGCCATGATGGAATCGGAAATGGTTTCAGGTTTTGGCCCTGGCAATAAAAGCCAAAAAGGGTAAACAAAATGGCAATAATCTGTTCTTTTTTCATAAAATTATGAGTTTAGGTTTTCGGGTGCAATATAAGCACATAAAGCATTGAAAACAAGAACTTTAATCCGACAGCAAGTTGCCGGAATTCCGTACAATGCTGTATAGCGAAAAAAACAAAAAAGACTGATTGTGATATTTTTATGAAAAATAGTTGGTGACGGGATCGGACACCAATTTCAGATCATCCCGCGCCGGGTGAGCTGAAAAATCAGTTGTGGCGTGGTGGAAACCTGCATTTTTTTGCGCAAACGCTTCACCGTTGTTTCAACTTCGTAAATCGTAATTCGTATTTCAAAAATCCTTGCAGCACCTCGCGCCCATCCCGTTCGACCGCAGCGAACTATACCTTGAAACGCTGGGATTAAAATCATTTATCCCCCGTGCCACCGCCCGGTCTGTTCCGGATGCCGTTGAACTCCAGTACATGCTACCGGCCTTCAAACCACTAGTAAATGCCCATGCATTGTTCTGATACAAAAATCCCTGCTGGATGGAATGAAACCCCTTTGCAATCAGCGTATCCTTCAACGGCCCGCCCGCCTGCCCCGGACCGTTGTAAAACGCCAGGAGGTCGTCCCACTCGGATGCGGTGGGAATGTGCCAGCCTGGAGGGCAGAG
>JBAWZG010000383.1:0-2889 GCA_037143155.1 Bacteroidia bacterium | reverse complement strand
CGGTATCGGCAGCCTCTCAGAATACGAACCAATTCTCAAAATCTTCGCAATCTATTTTAAATTTTCAACCTAATAGAGGGTAGTGTCAAATCTGGCATGAAAGAAAATGAAGAAAGGTACTGATAGGTAAAAAGGCGATGGAGCTACATTAGAACCTGTCGCCGTCAACGTCAAAATCGGCATAAAGCCGCGTCCTGCGTCCGCTATTTATACGATTTTGGCATTGACAGCTCCAGAACCTTAATGTTTACAGGACATTTGTCCAGGAAAAAACAAATGGATTTGTTTTTCCAGTGTTGTTTGAAAATTGGATTTTGAATTATGCAGATGCCAGTTGGAGTATCTTTGCCCATTGTTTTGGGTAAGATTGAATACCCTTCAATGCATCCAACTGCAATGGCGGAGCATTGAGTCTGGCCGTATGTTTGCGCATATAATTGTAATATGTGACGAACAAAGTGGTCATGCAGATTGCTCCGGCGAGGCTTTTGAATCCGGCGCGTGGTCTGGTGTGGAACTTGTAAGTCCGGTTGAGTCGCTCGATAAGTTGTTTGAATCTACGATATTTAGAGCTTGTTTCATCCGTGTTTTCGAGTCCTGTAACAGTTTCTCCCTGGATAATATCGGCCTTGCTTTCCTGGTTATATGCGTTGATTGCGGCATCGTATGAGCCAAGCCCGTCGCGGATGAAGATGAACTTTTTGCCTGTGTTTGATTCGGGCGGTCCGAAGGTGTTGTAAAGAGTAGCAAGAGCGGGCTTTGTTCCGCGATTGTCGGAGAGGTTATATCCGCAGATCGCACGGTTTTCGCTGTCGATGGTGAACCATGTGTAATGCCATTGGTTTTCAACGATGATGTAGGTTTCATCTCCTGCTGCAGTTGAAGTTGGTTTGGGCATGGATTTGTCTAGCCACGGAGCGATAATAGAGGCGGAAGCATTGACGTAATTGATGACGGTTTGATGGGAAATTCCGATTCCGAAAAGTCCGCTGAGAACCTCTCGTGTTTGTCTCGAAGACAGTCCGATGTTGATAAACAGACTCAACACAAGCCCGACTGTGTGATAACTGTTGTGAATGTTGCGCAAGTCAACTTTGGTCTTCATAAGCGGCCTTGCACATTCCAGCTCTACGGATGAAAAGTGATATTCGCGATACTGGTAATGCAGCTTGTAATTCGGGTTGAAAATGTTCTCGCAGCGTTCCTTGGCTTCCTGTCTGGTTAAGTTCTGTTTACGCTCGATATAATGGGAGCACTTCAAATTCTGGCATTTGTAAATGGACTCTACCTCGTTTGCTTTCCAAAGGAATAACGAGTAACCACAATACGGACAGTAATATTTCGCCCTGCTTGCGTGGCGCACCCGTTCAGTAGTGCTGAGTTTGCTGCAAACCTTGCAGCGAACCTGATTGCCCTTGCGTCCGTCATTCAGATACAAATACTCGCCAGGAGCGCCGCAATGCTCGCAATGACAATGTTCTGAAAAGGAGATCGAGCCTGTCTTGCGCTTAACTGGTTTCAACTCTTTCTGATGCTCCATAAAATAATCGCGTTTGAGTTGCTTCCAGTCAAGTTTCTGAGCAGCAGCCTTAGGCGGTTCCGTAAGCGCCCGCAGATCGTCGAGTATGAATTTGCGGTAATTGGCAGATTTATTCTCTATCTCCGGTTTCAAGTCAAAGTCATTATTCTTCCCGCTTAAAATATCAAGAAGAACAACGACTATCGAGGCAAGTTCATTTAAGGTTATTTTACGGCAGAACCAGCGTATCAGACCGTTTAGCGATTTATCCATGTGAAGTTCCTTTTTGTTGGTTTTTCGGCAAATAAAATTTACAGAAAGGACTTCACATCTTCAACATTCAAAATCCAATAAAATAGGGGGAGTACCGATTTCATCGGTGGCTCCTGTTCAAATAAAAATTAAATTGAGCTCAAACCCTAAAGAAGAAAGGGGCTGGGCTTTGACAAAACCCTCGGATTTAAAAGGATTGGCAGATGATGTTTTCAAACGGTAAGCAAAACTATAAATACGACAGAGCCAGTCAACAGGGTGGTGAAAATGGCAGGACTTGCAAGCAGAAATGCAAAAGCAAGTCCGAATCCGCCGCTGCAAAGAGGCCATCGAATGATTTGACGCGCTGGAATAGGTTCATTACCTGCATTGACCCGTTTGTTTGAGAATACGGGAGTCTGATTTATAGCGATGTATTTAGTTCCGTGAAATTTATAACCAACATATACGCAAGTAACCGTTAGCACTTCCCGTATGCGCGAGCCGGAACTACCCATATAGCCGGTGACGCAAGTTGAGCATCGGCATCAATCTGGAGACCTGAAAACATAGAAGAAAAGTTTGAGGTTTAGGTTTCCAAGCATTTGTGGGGTAGTTAATGAAGAGGAGAAAATTGCGTATAGGAACCTGGAAGACACTAAACCTCAGAACTTAACAACTAATATACCGCCATTATCAGCTAAATGTCAAGCGTCTTTTTCCCATTTGCGCCACACTTTCATGCTAACTTAAACCCATTCCGTGCTCCTCCCGCAGTAAAAAAGAAGCGCACCCGTCACGGGTAACGCTTCTACGACGATCTACGTTGACGCCGATTATGACTTCAGGCTGTAGATGAGGATTCCAGTACCGGCCAGGACCTCGCCGATGCCGATCCCCCATGCGGCATAAGTCGCCGCGTTATTGTACGCGATCTGAGACTGCATACATCCCAGCTCCGCTGTTTTGCGGTCCGCGATGTACTGTTCGGCAGCCGCGGCATCCGCTTTGGCTTTCTCCTGCGCAGCCTTGGCGTCGAGTTCGGTCTGGGTAAGACCGACTGGGGCGGCCTCAGCGGAAGCGGTCGGGGGTACGTTTGTTTTGTTGGTGTCTTCAGC
>JBAWZG010000382.1:0-2899 GCA_037143155.1 Bacteroidia bacterium | reverse complement strand
CAAGGGAATCTCCATGAATCGCGTACTTTCACTATTCAATTTTCCCCTGAAAGAATCTGAAAATCCGTAATTCCGGATAACGATATCCTGTTCGTTAATGGGTTGCATATCCAGACAATTTCCGGAGTGCATATTAAGGTTCCAATTATTTTCAGGAATGTTAGTGAGTGCATGATTTCCGTTTAGTTTCCATCCTGAAGAAATATTAGAATTTTCTATCCATAAGTTCTTCTGATTTGAAGATAACGGAGTGCCGACTTCTGAATTTAAAACAAAAATACTGGGGTGTGGTTTGATTTGCCGGTGCCAGATTTCGCGCTGATCGGTTATTCTGTTCTGAATGGCCAGATTTGAACTGATTAACTCCGCTGTGCTTCCCAGGTGATAAAATTCGCCACCTTCAAGGTTTACCAGAGCAACTTTCAGTTCATTAATTTCCAGATCGTTACCAGATGGTGTTTCACCCATTGAAGTGCCAAAATCGGTGTACAAATCGTAGAAATCGGGTGTCGGATTGTTGTATTTTTTTCCATCCCAGCCACTTCGTTTCATCAAAAGATTAATTGCTTTTTCACTCAGCAACCAAATTCCAATGTCCATCAGGAAATAATATTCATGAATTAGTTCCTTGATGGTTTGAATGGAAGGTTTCTGCAGCATAAACTGCAATTTGTCGGGAGCTTCATGACTTGCAAAAAAGACGCCATGATTGGTCGTCTTTTCAGGTTCAACCCACATTCCGAAACACACAACATCGGCCTCAGGTATTTCCGGAATATTCTTTCCTGAAAAGATCAGGGTATCTCCGCTGGCAACAAGTGTGTTAAGCTTTTCTGGAGCATGGTTGATAATCTGGTCGAACAAAGGTGTTTGGAGATGGATCAGTCTTTGGTTGAGCTGTTGTCCGCGTGACCAGCGAAACACGGGCATGGGGAGCAAACTTTTTCCGATCGGTGCATAAGCAGGAAGGCGGCGGCTCTGACCGCCAGCATGTATAAGTACTCGTTTTTCCTTTTTCAGCCAATCGTCGAAGCCAGAATCTCCTTCATGATGAAACAGTTCAGTCAGCAAATGTGCAGTTCCTCCTCCGGAACCTACCCGTTTTTCTTCAGGATCAGAGCTGACGAACCATTCAGATTCTGGAAGGTCGGAAATTTTGTGAAAATGAGGAATGGAATTGGGCGGAACTGAAATCAGGTGCTTCATAGATGCGAATTAATCCGTGCAAATTAGGTTTTTAGATACCACCGATACAATTTCTCAATTCCTTCGTCAATCTCAATCTGATGGTGCCAGCCAAGTGCATGCAGTTTAGATGGATCGGTTAATTTTCGCATCGTACCGTCCGGCTTCGACGTGTTAAATTCCAAATTACCGGAGAATCCGACTTTTTCTTTAATTAAATTCGCTAACGCACGAATGGAGATTTCGATACCGGTTCCAATGTTGATATGAGTATTACGGACTTCACCGGATTTATTCGTTGTGACATCTTTAAAATCAACATTCTCAACCAGAAAGACGCAGGCATCAGCCATTTCTTCGCTCCATAGGAATTCGCGCATGGGAGCACCGGTTCCCCAAATTTCGACAGAGACTGATGTTTCAGATTTGGAGGGATTAAAATGTATTCCATATTTGGAGAGAATTGTTGTAATCTCATGGTTTTCATTCATGTGATTTATTCCTTCAATCGGACGTTTATTCAGATCTTCCCGAATGGCATCCCAATTGTTCTCTTCAAGGCATTTGCCCAAATGCATCTTCCGGAGCATGGCTGGCAATACATGAGATTTTTCAAGGTCGAAATTGTCGTTTGGGCCATACAAATTGGTAGGCATAACCGAAATGAAATTGGTGCCGTACTGAAGGTTATAACTTTCGCACAACTTAATTCCGGCGATCTTGGCAATGGCATAAGGTTCATTGGTGTATTCAAGCGGGCCGGTAAGGAGACAATCTTCAGTCATTGGTTGCGGAGCATCCCGTGGATAAATGCATGTACTGCCAAGAAAAAGCAGTTTTTTCACCTTGCTCAGATAAGCTGCATGAATCACATTATTCTGAATCATGAGATTCTCATAAATAAATTGCCCGCGATAGGTATTGTTGGCAACAATTCCACCCACTTTGGCTGCTGCGAGAATTACATATTCGGGTTTTTCCAATTCAAAGAATGCATTGACAGCATTGGTATCCATCAGGTTCAATTCTTCAAGAGTTCTTCCGAGAAGATTGGTATATCCTTTCGATAGAAGGTTTTTCCAGAGTGCCGATCCGACAAGGCCGGTATGGCCAGCGATGTATATTTTACTTGTTTGTTTCATTTTTATTATTCAAAGTAATTCAATGTCCGATACCCACCTTCTTTTAACCAGGCATCCTTTTTCATTAATTTGATGTCCGATTGCATCATGTCAGTTACAAGACCTTGAAGATCATATTTAGGTTCCCAGCCAAGAACTGTTTTCGATTTGGTTGGATCTCCAATTAGTAAGTCAACTTCAGTAGGACGGAAATATTTTGGATCTACTGCGACAATTCCTTTAGACTTGCTGCCTTCAACCAAATCAGGAGACATCCGTGCTTTAATTCCGGCCATATAGTGCGAGCCGACTTTTTCGGTAAATACCTTTTCGTCAATTCCGACCAGATAGCCTTTTTCATCAGCACCTTCACCAGTAAAAGCCAGTTCAAGGCCAATTTCGTTGCACGACATTTTAATGAAATCGCGAATGGTGGTCGTGATGCCGGTTGCAATCACATAATCATCCGGCTGATCTTGCTGAAGAATGAGATACATGGCTTTTACGTAGTCTTTGGCATGGCCCCAATCCCGTTTCGAGGAAAGGTTCCCCAGAAATAGCTGGTCCTGCATTCCTAAGGCGATCCGACTTAA
>JBAWZG010000381.1:0-2912 GCA_037143155.1 Bacteroidia bacterium | reverse complement strand
CACTGACCATCGGCCCGCTCAAACCCGATATGTACGCCTATTATTTCAATGTCGATGGCGTTCAAATTACAGATCCGAGCAACACCTATGCTGCTTTTACAGCCATGCCACCATACAGTGAGCTGATTGTTCACGGCGACGGACCTGCATACTACGATGCCAAAAACGTTCCGCACGGCAATGTTACACGCCACATTTATCATTCTGATGTAACAAATGGCGAACGCGAACTTTATGTGTACACTCCTCCGGGTTATGATCCGAAGAAAGAATACCCCGTTTTGTACCTGCTGGGCGGAAGTGGCGAACTTCCTTCCAACTGGGTTTACGACGGACGGGTGAACTTTATAATGGACAACCTTTTGGCTGAAGGAAAAGCCAAACCGATGATTATCGCTATCCCAAATAATCAGGTTATTCACCGAAACAATCCCAAACATACTGAACTGACATTCGATATTTTTGAAAAAGAACTCCGTAACCATGTCATTCCATTGGTTGACAAGTCATATAAAACGATCAAATCACCACATGGAAGGGCAATTTCAGGCTTGTCGATGGGTGGCCGTCACAGCATGTTTGTAGGTTTCCGTTCGCTTGACCTGTTTGCCAATTTTGGTATCCTTAGCGCCGGTGATGTGAATGCTGAAACAGCGGTAGCCCAATTTTTAAATGACCCCAAGTTGAATGAAAAAGTCGATTACCTTTTTGTAGGTCAGGGAACCGAAGAGGCAAAAAGTTTCATGGGGCAACGATGTGTGGCTCTCCATGAAGCATTAGCAAAACACAACATCGAACACGAATATTATGTGGGCGGTTATGGCGGTCACGACTGGGCCACCTGGAGGCATTTATTGTATTACCGGTTTCTCCCGAATCTTTGGAAAAAATAGAAATTATAAAGAATTAAAATGAAAAAGATAACAGCATTGTTCGCAGTATTTGCGTGGTTTGTCGCAGCACAAAGTTTCGCGCAGCAACCAGTACCTGTAAAAGTTCAGGAAGGAATGGTTCAGGGAACTTTCGAAAATGGGCTAACCGTTTATAAAGGAATCCCTTTTGCCGCGCCACCGGTTGGTGAATTTCGCTGGAAAGCACCGCAACCTGTCGCAAAATGGGAGGGCATCAAGCAAACCACCAAATTTGCACCAGCCGCTTTTCAGGGTGGAAATCCTCCTTCAGGAAAAAGTGAAGACTGTTTGTACCTAAATATTTGGACACCAGCAAAATCGGCCAAAGAAAAAATCCCTGTGCTTGTTTGGATTTATGGAGGTGGATTTAGTTTTGGTTCTACAGCCGAACCCGGATACAACGGCGAGAAGCTGGCAAAAAAAGGAGTTGTTCTGGTAAGCATTGCATACCGTGTCGGACAACTTGGATTTCTGGCACATCCTGAATTGAGCGCCGAAAATCCAAATCATGTTTCAGGAAATTACGGAATTCTTGACCAGATTGCCGGACTTCAATGGATTAAAAATAACATTGCTTCATTCGGCGGTGACCCCAATAAAGTGACCATTTTCGGTGAATCAGCCGGTGGAATTTCGGTCAGTATGCTGTGTGCATCGCCTTTGGCCAAAGGCTTGTTCCAGCGAGCCATTTCTGAAAGTGGTGGATCTTTCGGGCCAACACGTGCCAAAACTTTTCCGGGCGAAAACATGAAAACGTTGAAACAAGCCGAAGCTGATGGCATCGCATACGTTCAAAAAGTTGGTGTTTCTTCGATCGCTGAATTGCGCAAAATGGAAGCCGACAAACTTCCGATGGGTATGGGAATGGGCGGCGGATGGCCAATTACCGATGGAGTTGTGATTCCTGATGATCAGCACAAACTTTACGAAGCCGGAAAATACAACGATGTTCCGGTGTTGATTGGTTACAACTCCGACGAAGGAGCAAGTTTTTCAAGAGAAAAAACTCCGGAAGAATATTATTCCGGGGTGAAGGCTCGTTACGGAAAATTTGCCGACGACTTGATCAAAGCTTATCCTGTAACAGAAAATTCAGTTCCGAAAACTGCCCGCGATTTGGCCCGTGATGCCGCTTTTGGCTGGCAAACCTGGAGCTGGGCACGGCTTCAGTCGCAAACCGGAAAATCGAAAGTTTACCTGTATTATTTCGATCAGCACCCCGACTATCCGAAAGATTCACCGCGTTACGGTTATGGCTCGCCTCATGGACAAGAGGTTGGTTATGTTTTTATGAACCTTGATGCTTCGAATCCACAAACCACCAAATCTGATCTGGAAATATCCGAAGCAATGGGAACTTATTGGACCAATTTTGCAAAATATGGACATCCCAATAGTGAGGACGTTCCTAAATGGCCGGCTTTCAGCGATGCAAATCCGGAGGTCATGTATTTCAGTCAGAAACCCTTTGTAGGACTGGTGCCAAGCGCCGAATCAATGAAGGTATTGGATGGCTATTTCGAATGGCGAAGAACCCCGGAAGGTGAAGCCTGGGCTAAATAATTAAAACGATTAAAAAAAAGAATATGAAATTAAAACTGGTTTTAATCCTCATCGTAGGATTACTTTTTTCAAATACAAATGCGTTTTCGCAAGATCCAAATTTCCAAATTTACCTCTGTATCGGGCAGTCGAACATGGAAGGCGCTGCGCGTGCTGAACTTCAAGACTCAACGGTTAATCCACGCTTTCAGGTGATGGAAGCTATAAATTGTGATAATCTGAACCGCAAAATGGGCATCTGGTATCCGGCTGTTCCGCCACTGTGCCGTTGCAAAACCAATCTGGGACCAACCGATTATTTTGGAAGAACTATGGTCGCCAATCTTCCGGAGAAAGTAAAAGTTGGCGTAATTGTAGTGGCTATTGGTGGTTGTAAAATTGAACTTTTCGACAAAGACAATTACGCCACATACACCGAAACCGCTCCGGGCTGGATGA
>JBAWZG010000380.1:0-2940 GCA_037143155.1 Bacteroidia bacterium | reverse complement strand
TTATTTGTGTCATACCTGATAGAATTAAAATGAAAAGAAATTTCGTCATGATTATTTTTTCATTTTAAAACAGACAAAATCAAAAAAAGTTGAGAAGTCAGGAATCATGCTGCTAAACTGTACTTGCTCGCTGGAAACCGACTTCCTGTTATTATACCGTCAAAACCTTTTCACCTGATTTTATGTAGTTGGTCAAAGGTTCACCCATATATTTGACTGTAATTCCAAGATTTACCAATGTTTCTGTAACACCAAAATTGTCGCTGCATTTTTTGCAGGCTTCAATATGAATACCGTGACTGATCATTTCAGAAATCGCATTCTGAACCTCGGTATCACTTCCTACAAGTTTAGCTGATGCGCCCCATATGATTAGGTTAACCTCTTCCCACCAGCCTTTGATTTTTGAGTTGGTGGCATACATCACGAGCATGTTGAAAACGGTGTCTTTGTTATCCGTAATCCATAAAATATTAAGCTTTTCCATCATTTAGATCTTTTATAAGTACCTGAAATATATAATGTTTACGAAAAATCGGTTAGAAGTATAATTGTATTAAAACCTGAAATCTATCTATTGTTTAATCGTTGCTAATAAATCAGTCTTGAAAGCAAAAAAAACCGAAAACTATTAATTATTCGTCATGAAAAGCTTTTCGTTCAAATTCCAGAACTTCCATGTCCCTGATATTCTTCCCGTCGATCACAAACCGCACAGCTGTGCAAACCCGGTGAATACCTTTGTTTCCGGCTGCACCGGGATTGATATGAAGTAAATTGTATTTTGGATCGAAAATGACTTTCAGGATATGCGAATGACCACAGATAAAAAGCTGGGGCGGTTTGATCTGGAACAGGTTCCGGACACGCGCTTCGTACTTTCCGGGATACCCGCCAATGTGGGTCATCAAAATATCCACTTCTTCGCAAAAGAAACGCCAGTCAGCCGGAAACATTCGCCGGAGAACGTGATCGTCTATATTCCCATGCACAGCGCGCAACGGTTTGAATGCCGAAAGCTGGTCGGCTGTTGCGACGTTGCCGATATCACCGGCATGCCAGATTTCGTCGACCGGTTCGAAGAATTTAAATATCCGTGAACTCAACATTCCGTGAGTCTCTGAAATTAAGCCGATTCGTTTCATTTGAAAATCATGTTCAGGAAAGCTAAAAATAGATTAATTTTACAGAAAAACATCGAACTATGAAACGGGTAGTAATTGTCAGACATGCAAAATCAGATCCTTTTGGTTACGACGATGATTTTAACAGGGATTTGACTGAGCGCGGAATTTCAGATGCTAAAAAAATAAGTCTGCGACTCAAAGAACTGGGCGTATTTCCTGAACTAGTTATTGCAAGTCCTGCCACGCGGACGATGCACACCGCTTCCATCTATTGTCAGATTCTGGGAATTCCAGCCGATTTCATTCATCAGGAAGAAGTTTTATACGATGGGCTGACAACCCATCACTTTATCGAACTGCTACATGAATTGCCAAAGGAAGTTCAGACGGTTTTTGTTTTTGGCCACAATCCAACGGTTCATTCGCTGGTTTACAATCTGGTTAACGGGTTTTCTTCCGATATGCCTACCTGCTCAACGGTTGTCATGGATTTTGGAGTTGAAAAATGGAAGGACGTTTCGGCTCGCGCCGGACAACTTGTTATTCATATCACGCCAAAATCAGTATAGAATTGAAAAATTAAAAACGTATTACCGAAAATCAAAGAACAACTTTAAACTACTCATCCGAAACAGATGCACATTTTCTACACGCCCGATATTTCAGGAAATAATTACAACTTAAACGAAGACGAATCAAAGCATTGTGTCAGGGTTTTGCGGCTCGGAAAAGGCGACCAGATTACGCTGGTTGATGGACGTGGTGGCTGTTTTACCGCCGAAATTACCGATCCGAATCCCAAACGGTGCACCGTGAACGTGATCAAATCAAAATTGAATTTTGGTTTCAGAAATTTTCAGGTGCACATCGCCATTGCACCCACCAAAAACATTGAACGACTGGAATGGTTTCTGGAAAAAGCCACTGAAATAGGCATCAACCGGGTGATTCCAATTCTTTGTCAACATTCCGAACGGAAGGAAATCAAACACGATCGGCTCGAAAAAGTGATGATTTCGGCCATGAAACAATCGCTGAAAGCATATTTGCCACAATTGGATGGCTTAACCAAACTGACAGATTTAATCAAACGGCCTTTTGACGGGCAAAAATTCATTGCGCACTGCGACGAACAAGGCCGCGAATTGCTAAAAACCTTGATTGTACCGAATCAGAATTACCTGATTCTGATCGGACCAGAAGGCGATTTTTCGCCTGAAGAGATTGAATTGGCTTTACGATCAGGATTCCAGGCGGTCAGTCTTGGCGAAAGTCGTTTGCGTACCGAAACTGCCGGCGTAGTAGCTTGCCACACCTTGAATTTAATGAACGAAGAATAAGGGAAAAGTTCCCTCAGAAGCTTAACAAAAATAGCTGGCATGAAACAATTATTTGGGCTCTGAACAGTTTATGCTATAGAAATATTATTTTTGCCGCATGAGGTCAATCCATTCGCTTTTAATCGCTACCGCACTATTTCTATTTTCTGCAAACTTATTCGCACAAAGCAACAATGCAACTCTATTTGGAAAAGTTAGTGATGAAACCGGAAACCCTGTCGAACTGGCCAATATCTCATTAAAAAATTCCTCCATCGGAACGGTATCGAACCGCAATGGCGAATACCTTTTACGGATTCCGGCGAAAAAAAAGGTGGTCATGGTTTATTCCATCGTTGGTTATGGTTCGGTTGAAAAAACAATTACAGCCAGCGAAGAACAGCGCGTTGAAATGAATGTCACGCTTCAGCAAATCTCTCAGGAAATTGATGAAGTCAGGATTACCCAGATGAAGCGGAATAAAACGAACATGA
>JBAWZG010000379.1:0-2948 GCA_037143155.1 Bacteroidia bacterium | reverse complement strand
TGTATCGGCAAATAAAATTTAATGAATGCATATCCATTCACTAAGACAATAAAATGATGGTTGTGAATGATAATTCATTCAAGCCAGCAATGAGATAACTGACCGAAAAAGGTTGACGAATATATATCGTATCTACCGAAAGAAACATAACATTTTGTATTTTACAAAATCAAATTCCCAGTACAATATTTGGACTAATATCCAATTTCACGCAGATGGTGCGGGCAACTTTCAATGTTGGTTCGCTTTTTCCAGTAAGATATTCACTAATGCGCGAAGGGCTTACTCCGATAATTTCAGATAACATGGTTTGCGTCAGGTCCTTTTCATACATCTTTAGTTTAAGAACATCAGGAAGTGATGGCGTTTTTACCGGGTAATGTGCTTCGTCATAATCGGCAACCAGATTAGAAAGCAATTCCAGTTCCATTAGGTTCTTATCAGTCAAAGGAGTATTATCTGTAACCAAAGGTAACAGTTCCTCTATTCTCTCCATAAAGGCTTTGTACTGTAGTTCGTTTTCTATTTTTGTCATATCCTAAATATTAGTACAGTCAATTTTATCATATTCGCTATGCGTACCGATAAAGCGGATGTAAACCATCTTTATCTGAAATTTGATCACTACTACTAATCGGTAATCGTTCCCTTTTAAATTGAAAACATAGTGTTGGTTTCCAACGCTATCAACACTATTGAAATCCTTTTTAACGTCAGCAAAAGATTGCCAACCGGAAGAAGTGGTTTTAGTATACCAGTTCTCTATAGCCGTTTTGGAATCCGGTCTGTTCGAGTAAAATTCTACCAATGTTCGGTGTGCAATAACCCTCATTTGCGTTTTTGTTTTACACAACAAAGCTAATAGTAATATTTTGAATTACAAAATTAATTTCCACAAAGCAAAACAAACCTGTTTCCTTCATTAATGAAAGCGGTACACAAAAACATTTTTGAAGATCAGGAAGATTAGACTAAAAGACTTCAATCAATCGATTTTAATCACTAATTTTGATGGATTATGAGACAATTTCAAGGCAAATTAAGGTCTGAATTGGTCCAGATTGCATTTAGTAAAATACCAGATGAAAAAGAAGTGAGAGATCGAGTTAAAATACTGACTGATAGAATATAACACCGAATTAATATTTCCTTCAGTTGTTTTTACATCACTGAATATTGTTGGCTATTTGTTACCAAAATCCACAGAGCACCAATAAAATAAGACATTTTTACTTTCTGCATCGTCAAATAAGTACTACAAAACAAGGATGATTGTAATTCAAAATTTGAAATCCTGAAGTTCATATAGATTCTTACTGACAATGGATATACTTCTTCACCAAATCTCTTGTTGCTTCAGGATTCTCAGCAAGTTCATTGCATAAATTCTCATCCTGAAAGGCGGTTAGTGATTCTATCGTATAATTAATCAACTGTTTCGGAAATATCCCGTTTTTTTCAAATATTTCGCGTTTTGATTTTAGCCGCTGAGCTGATTCAACGCATGATGTTGGAAGTTGTTGCAATTGTTGCGAGGGCATATTCCTGAAAATATTACCTTCAACATACAACTGATCGGCCAGTTCAAGTGCATTTGGCATTTCTATTCCGTGCAATGAAGCTACGATCAAGCCAGAGAGAATAAGATGAATATTGGCGCTTCCATCCGGCACACGAAATTCGAAAGTTTGACGGCTATCACCATTTTTTTGCGATACATTCACGTCAGGATTTGCTAAAGCAGCCATGTTTTTTTTGCCGGTCCAGCCCAAAGGAACACGTACCAGGGCCGAACGGTTGCGATCGCCCCAGCATATTCTGGTAGGCGCTTCCTGGTTCGGAACTAATCGCAAATATGAGGTGGGGATTGTATTTCCGAAGGCAGTCAGGGCATCTGCGCTGTACAATATCCCGGCAATCATTTTTCGGGCTGTTGATGATAATTCACCGTTTTCAAGCACTATATTCTGCCCGTCTTTTTCAACCAACATATGAAAATGCAACCCGCTTCCGGCTTTCCCAACAGTAATTTTGGGTGCGAAACTGATTTCCACTTTACGTGTTTCAGCCAGCATTCGAAGTACCCATTTAGCGATAATCAATTGATCGGCTGCTAATCGCGGGTCAGTTGGTAAAAACTCAATCTCATGCTGTTCAAAAGCCTCTTCTCCCATCGAAAAATTTCCAACTTCAGAATGTCCATATTTTATTTTTCCGCCGCACGCTGCAATCAATTTGAGTGCTTCTTTGCGCATACCCTCAAATTTGGCAAAAGGTTCCGATTCGTGATAGCCTTTCTGTTCTGTTGCTGGAAAAAGACCTTCGTGCTTACTATTTACATAGTATTCCAGTTCTCCCATCATTTTCATATTTAGCCCGGTAACTTTTCTGAAATTGGAGATAGCTTTTTGAAGCACATATTCCGGAGATAATTCAAGTTGATTACCTTCATGATCAAAAAATGAACACAGTATTTCGATCGCCGGATCTTGCTGGAAAGGATTCATAAAAGCGGTGCAGTATCTGGGAACTACGTATAAATCAGAGTTCCCTGTTTCCATGAATGGAAACAGACTTGAGCCATCAACACGTTCGCCAAAGGTCAGGATATTTTCCAGGTGATCATGTCCGGTAATTACAAAATTGAGGGTTTTTAAACGACCATCACCTCCTACATACCTAAAATTTAATTGTTGAATATGATTTCCTTCGATGTATTTGATCAGGTCTTCACGTGTAAATTGTTCCGTTGGTTTCTGAAGGTAACGTACCAGCGGGTTGGGATTAAAAGAGAATAAACTTTCCATTGCAGCGATTTTAAGGACCTGTCGAAAAAGCTCGTAGTGGCCCAATTTGCGTCACCGAACGTAATCTATTCAACCTGTGAAAACGATGATTTAGGTCATTCGAAATTGGTGATTAAAATCAATAAAAGTTATATCACAAAG
>JBAWZG010000378.1:0-2950 GCA_037143155.1 Bacteroidia bacterium | reverse complement strand
CCGCAAAAGCCTGTTCTCCGATGAGTTTATCGTTGAGATAGAGTTTAATCTTGTCGCAATTGGTGTAGGCAACAACGTCGATCAGTTGTCCTTCTTTCCAGTTCCAGTGGGGCAGGAGGTGAAGAACGGGTTCGTTGGTCCACTGACTTTTATAGAAGTAAAAAACATCTTTCGGGAAACCGCAAAGGTCGAGTATGCCATAACTTGACGAGATGCAGGGATAAGGATAGGCTGGTTCACCGTAATAGTCGAAACCTGTCCAGACAAACAGACCAGCGACATATGGAGTTTCTTTCACCGCCCGCCAGGTGGTTTGGGTAATCAGGGTTGCCGGCCGGTCGTAGTAGGTTCCGCGGTTGTCAAAAGAGGAGCAATGCATGTCTTTTGTTGGCTTCATGGCCGAATCTGCCGGGAAATGATAGATTCCCCGATCGCTCAGCGAGGAAGTGGTTTCGCTGGCGATAAAGAATCCTTTGGGATGTTTGGCTTTTTCTTCAGGATATCGTTCAACCGTATAATTAATGCCAATCACATCCACTTTGTCGCTCATCAATGTGGTGTCAGAGCGCCATACTCCGGCAAAAGCGGAAGTCGTGTAACGGGTTTGGTCGTACTTTTTGATGATGCCATCCAGTTCTTTGGCAATGGCAGCGCCACCATATTTGCGATGATTTTTTTCCGGAATTTCGTTGCCAATGCTCCAAAGAAAAATCGACGGATGGTTCCGGTCGCGCAGTACCATGTCGGACAAATCGCGTTCGTGCCAGTCTTTGAAATAAATGTGGTAATCGTATTTCATTTTCTCCAGAACCCAGACATCAAATTCTTCGTCCATCACCAAAAACCCCATCTGATCACACAAGTCAAGTAAATCAGGCGATGGCGGATTATGTGCTGTACGAATGGCATTGCATCCCATGCTTTTCAAAATTTCCAGTTGGCGGGTCAATGCCCGGGTGTTTGTTGCAGCACCCAGACAGCCCAAATCGTGGTGCTGGCAAACTCCCAAAACCTTGGTGTTTTTTCCATTCAGATAGAAGCCACTGTCACTCCTAAATTCGATGGAACGTATGCCAAATTGGGTATAATAAATATCTTTTAATTCCTTTCCTTGGTAAATTTCGCTAACCAGTTGATATAAATTTGGGTGTTCTATACTCCAAAGTAAAGGTGAATTGACCTTGATTTCAGTATTTATTTTGAATTGATTTTCTGGATCAATTTTAGCAGTTTGAATTTGACTGGCAACTTTGTTCCCCTTGTTGTCAAGGATCGACGATATAATTTTGATGCTTGCTTTTTCCTTGCTGTCGTTCGAGATACTGGTTTCAATATTTATCAGGGCTTCTTTTGCTGAAACTTTTGGGGTAATCACATAGGTGCCCCAATGGCTGACATGAACGGCAGATGTTGTGCTGAGCCAAACATGCCGGTAAATGCCCGAACCGGAGTACCAGCGTGAGTTCGGTTGCAGGGAGTTGTCCACTTTCACGGCAATCACATTTTCGCCTTCATTCAGGTAAGGAGTCAGGTCGTATTGAAAAGTAGAATAGCCAAACGGACGATTACCCAACAACTGACCATTAATCCAGACAGTGCTATTCATGTAAATGCCGTCAAACTGGATGAACCGGTGTTTCGTGCTGATATCAGTGACCGAAAAAGTCTTGCGGTACCAGCCAATTCCGCCCGGCAGCGAGGCGCCTGAATTGGTTGCCGGGTTATCCGGCTTAAAGCTGCCTTCAATGCTCCAGTCGTGTGGCAAATCAAGTTCGCGCCATTCCTGATCCGGGAATGAAGTTTTTTCAGCTCCTGAGATATCACCCAAATGGAATTTCCATACGGAATCGAAATTCTCCCGGCCAGATGGTTGGGCGAAAAGTTGAAGGCTCAACAGGCAAATCAAGGCAATATAGATTGAGTTTTTCTTTTTCATATTACTAATTTGATGATCAATGCCATTCCGTCCGAAACAAGGCCGAAGCTTTGTTCAACTTTCTCTCGCGGTCGGTACCCACATTTATTCATCTTTTCTAAAAATATATCGCTCCTCCGGAGCTGGAAAACTGGCTTTTTAACCTAACTGGTCTTAAATTCCGGATTGTGATCGGCTATTTTTGAGCTTCAAAAAACAAGTTGGCAATTCGCTTTTGATTTTCATCACCTTTTTCGGCATAAGCCGCCATCCGTTTGGCAAAACCCTTGTACATCGAAAGTGCGGTCTGTTCATAAAACTTGTTAATTCCTTCGTTTCGTTCCGGTGTCAGAGGCCGGAAATAGCCGGGTCCGGCGTCTAATTTAAGTCGGGTGGTACAGTCTTCGCATGACTGAATTGCATCTTTCACAAATGCCTGATCGAATTCCAAATCATTCTGGCCAGCCATCAGACTTTTCATTTTTGTAAGTATGCTAAAGGGTGTTTTCAATGATTCTGGCAGTTCTGAATGGACTGTTGCATTCGATTCTACTTCCGAAAGTAGCGATGGTATGGTTGGATAAGCTGCTGTTTTCGATTCAATTGGCCAGCCACCTTGGGTTACGATTTCTATTTTGGAAACTTCAGGCAGTTCGTTGAACAGCAATGAGATTTCTTCCGGAGAAAAGGTATTGATTACTTTTCCGTTTATAGTTGCCGATTTCACTTTTGGACCACCGTTGGTGCAGGTCAAATAGATTTTCTTTTTCCCGAAAAAGACAGGTTCATTCTGGTTGTACTGAGTAAGTGACCCGGGTATTCTTGGCCGGAGAATTAGCCGGTCAGAACGATAATCCAGATCGAAAAGTCCGCGGATGGTTGCAGCCGGAATGGCAAAATTGTCGACCATTACTGCGACGCCTCCAACGCGGAATTTCCCGGAATCAGACCAGGGATTGTGCGTGTTTTCGCCTTGTTGTGACCAGGGTGCATCCATCCTGAAATCTTTGGCCCACTTCATGGCACGGGTTGCCG
>JBAWZG010000377.1:0-2956 GCA_037143155.1 Bacteroidia bacterium | reverse complement strand
TGGAGCTTTTCAGCAATGGTGATACCACTGGCATTTTCCAGTTCGAGTCGCCTGGTATGAAAAAGCATTTGCGCAATTTGAAACCCAACCGTTTCGAAGATCTCGTGGCGATGAACGCCCTTTACCGTCCGGGACCTATGGAAAATGTTCCGTCGTATATCAAGCGAAAACATGGTCAGGAAAAAATTGAATATGAAAGTCCGTTGATGGAACCCTACCTGAACGACACCTATGGAATTACCGTTTACCAGGAACAGGTGATGCTTCAGTCGCGGGCGCTGGCTGGTTTTACCCGTGGCGATTCCGATTCGCTCCGCAAAGCGATGGGTAAAAAGCAGATTTACCAGATGGATAAACTGAAAGTAAAATTTCAGGAAGGCTGCATGAATAATCCGAAATTTGTTGAAGGTTGCACTGAAAGTGGTAAAGAACCTCATAAGCTGATCGACAAAATATGGAAAGACTGGGAAGCCTTTGCCAGTTATGCCTTCAATAAATCGCATTCGGTTTGCTATGCCGCAGTGGCCTACCAGACCGGCTATTTAAAGGCGCATTATCCGGCCGAATTTATGGCGGCCAACATGAGCCGGAACCTCAGCAACATTACTGAAATTTCGAAGCTGATGGAAGAATGCAAACGGATGAAAATGAACGTTCTGGGGCCTGATGTGAGTGAAAGTTATACCAAGTTTACCGTGAACAAATCCGGAAATATCCGCTTTGGAATGGCAGCGGTGAAAGGTGTGGGCGAAGGCGCCGTTCAGGATATTATCAAAGCCCGGAAGGGTGGTACGTTCAAGGATATTTATGATTTTGTGGAACGTGTGAACCTTCAGTCGGTCAACAAAAAGAACATCGAAGCTTTGGCTATGGCCGGAGCATTCGATTCATTTAAAAAACATACCCGAAGCCAGTTTTTTGCTCCGGATGACAATGACCTGACTTTTGTCGAAAAGCTGATCAGGTATGGCAACAAGATGCAATACGAGAGCAATAACATGCAGCCGTCGCTTTTTGGTGAAATCATGGCGGGGCAGTCGGTTCAGAAGCCCGAACCTCAGCCGGTTCTGGAATGGCCGGATTTGATTCTGCTCGAAAAAGAGAAAAACCTGGTAGGCGTTTACCTCACTTCGCATCCGCTCGACCGGTTTAAAGTCGAAATTGAAACCCTGGCAACCAAAGATATCACGTTTAAAGACCTGAACAGCAACATTGATGCGCTGAAAGGCCGCGAATTGACGCTGGTCGGAATGGTAACCGAAGCCCGGGAAAGTTTTGGAAAAACCGGGAAGCCTTACAGCCAGATTGTTCTGACCGATTACACCGATTCGTATAAATTTTTCTTTTTTGCCAAAGACTACGTCGAGTTTGGTAAATATTGCAAACCTGGACTTTACCTGATGGTTAAAGGAACTGTTCAAAACCGCTACGGAGGCGATCAGCTCGAATTTAAAGTCACCCGGATTGAAATGATGGAAGAAATCCGGGAGAAATACTTTAAAAGCATTACGGTGAAAATTCCGCTTACGGCTCTTACCGGCGAAGTTATTTCCGATCTGGAGCGGCTGACCTTGAATAGTAAGGGAAAGTCGTTGCTGCGATTTGATATCATTGATCTCGAAACAAAAATGGTGGTTAATCTGTTTTCAAGAAATACAAGGATTGAAATCACCGACGAATTGCTCTCGTATTTTGAGAAACATGACGAACTTGTTTTTAAAATTAATTAGGCTAATTTTGCGGCTGATTTAATTTTCCTGAAATTTTAACACATAAAAAATATACAGATGGCTTTAGAAATTAATGATGCAAATTTTGAAGAATTGGTTCTTCGGGCCGATAAGCCGGTTTTGGTTGATTTTTGGGCCGAATGGTGTGGTCCTTGCCGCATGGTTGGTCCTATCGTGAATGAACTTGCCGACGATTACGCCGGAAGACTGATCGTTGGAAAAGTAGATGTGGACAGCAATCCGGGAATCGCTTCCCAATTCGGAATTCGCAACATTCCTACCATCTTATTCTTTAAAGATGGTGTGGTTGTTGACAAACACGTTGGCGCTGCTCCAAAAACAACACTTTCTTCAAAAGTCGACAGTATTCTTTAATCTATCGCCGAAGAAAGAAAAGGCATAGGAAACTTGGTTTCTTATGCCTTTTTTAGTTGTAGATTTGGAATGTATTCAAAATGTCCGTTGCCTAAAGGCGAACGGCAAATGATACAGTAGAAACATATTAAAAGCAATATCCTTTGCCGTCTGCTTTAGCTGACGGGCATGAGGAGAAAAACCATATTCTTGAACAATCTTCTCGACATCCAGCAGTTGCAGCAGTTCGACAACCTCGAATTCATCTCGAAAGAGGTGGTCGAAGGTTTTATTACCGGATTGCACCGAAGCCCGTTTCATGGGTTTTCGGTTGAATTTGCTGAGCACCGGCTCTACAACACCGGCGAATCGACCAAGCACCTCGACTGGAAACTGTTTGCACGAACCGACCGTTTGTTTGTGAAACAATACGAAGAAGAAACCAACCTGCGCTGTCAGCTGGTTATCGATACTTCTTCATCCATGCTTTTTCCTTACGAAAAGGGAAAGCCATCAAAAATCAACAAACTCGCATTCTCGGTGTATTCAGCTGCTGCAATCATTTATTTGCTCCGGCGTCAACGCGATGCAGTTGGCTTGTCCCTTTTTTCTGATGAAGTGGACTTTCACTCCCAGGCGCGTCTGTCATCGGTGCATATCGATATGCTTTACAGTCAACTGGCGAATTTGCTGAATCAGGAACAGGCCCTGCTGAATAAAAAAACAAAAACTATTGAAGCGTTGCACATGATTGCCGAGAATATTCACAAACGTTCATTAGTCATTCTTTTCAGCGACCTGATTGAACAGGAAAGTACCGACGAATTATTCGAGGCCCTTCAGCACCTGAAATACAACAAGCACGAAGTCTT
>JBAWZG010000376.1:0-2974 GCA_037143155.1 Bacteroidia bacterium | reverse complement strand
GATGAACGCAAACCGAGATACACCATGATGGTGAAACCAAACGCTCCGTAAACAATCGATGGAATGCCGAAAAGCACATCGAACGACAAACGTGTAAACTGCGCTAATCTTGATTTTTCTGGCAGATACAGGTTGATATACAAAACAATCGGAAGGCTGAAACAAAGTCCCAATGTAATCGATCCAATCACAATATAAAGTGAACCGATGATTGCATTGAGCAAACCACCTTCTTTCCCAATATAGAAACCACCTCCGGGAATTTTTGAAACCATGTCCCAGCTCATCGCCGGAAGACCCCGCTTCACCACAGCAACAATAATCATGAAAAGGGAAACGACAATAGCCAGTGTAGCAACCATCATCAAGGTTTTGAATATCTTTTCTTCTATTCTTTTAACTCGCATATGTCTCATAAGGCAAAATTTCTTTCAATACGGATTAAAACCAAACGTGAAATGGCATTAAAGGCCAATATAATTACAAACAGAAGCAAGGCCGAAAGCATGAGCGCTGCGTCATACATCGGTATTGACATCATTTCTCCATAGTTGTTTGCAAGCAGGGCAGGAAGCGGATAGGCAGGGTCGAAAACCGATCTGGGAACTTCGGAGACGTTTCCACAGACCATCAAAACGGCGATCGTTTCGCCAAAGGCCCGCGAAATAGCCAGCACCACCGCAGCTGCAATTCCTGAAAACGATTTGCGTACTACTACTTTTTTAATGGTTTGCCATTGGGTAGCACCCAGTGAAAGCGAGGCTTCGCGCAAGCCTCCGGGCAAAGCATCGAAGATTTCGATAAAAACTGAAATCATCAATGGAATGATCATGATTGCCAACACAATTCCACCAGCCAGCACGCTGTATCCAGTCGAAAATTCGACAAAATGTGGAGCAAGATCCGCGGAAATAAAAGGTACGACCACCAAAATTCCCCAGACGCCATAGACTACCGGCGGTATTCCGGCAAGTACATCAATCATCGGGAAAACTATTTTCTTGATGTACGGATGAGCATATTCTGAAAGGTAAATCGCCGAAAGCAGGCAGAGCGGCAAAGAAATAACGATAGCAATTCCGGTAACCCACAAAGTTCCCATAATGAAAGGGAAAAACCCGAATTCACCTTTTAATGGCTTCCAGCTTCTTCCGGATAAAAGTTCCCAAATCGATTGCTGATCCAGAATCGGAATCGATTTATAGTAAAGGCTGATGCCAATCACTACGGCAAAAGTTAATGAAAGCAAAGTCAGGAATAACATGATATGCCGAATGGCAAACTCCTTGAATTGCCGGTATTTATTGTATCTGATTTTATCCATATTGCCCGGGTTTTGAATACTACCTTTTTAAAATCCCAAACCTGACCGGCTTTTTAATTCCTGTCAGGTCTAAAATAAGTTGGCCGGAAGCCAACAATTCTAATCACTTATTTAAATGACCAATTATTTTACTTTCTCTAATCCAACACTAAGTTTTTCTTTCGGCAGATTAATATACCCGCTGTCAAAAACGTACTTCTGCCCTTCAGTAAGCGACCAACGGATAAACTCGACCAGTTCTTTTTTTACCGGTTTTCCTGAAGTCACAAAATAAAGGTCGCGTGCCGGAGGCGAAGGATATTTCCCGGCCGCTATAGCGTTGACAACTTGATCCATAGTCTTGTAAAAATCTTCTTCCGGATCAATTTTGCCGTTGTCGTTGATGTCAAGAGGTATTACCCTCACTCCCGGATTGGGTTGTTTTGTTTTGGCATCGTAGGCATAACCGATGTTGTTGTATGCAATTCCCAAAGGATCTTTGCTGACAGCCTGTGCCAGTCCCGGATCTCCAAATACGCCAACGCCTAAAAGATCTTCCTGTTTTTTACCCAGGTATTTCGCCCAGGTTTCGCCGGCACCACAGGCATCAGATCGGGTATAAATGCGAATTGGCACTGCACTTTTCGTCCCGATGGCCTGTCCCCAGGTTTTTGTTTTGCCGGTTATGAAAATACTGATAGCCGCATCACGGTCCAATCCGTTAGCCAGAATATCTTTGATATTTGGGTTCGATGAGCTAACCGTTGGAACCACTGCATCTTTGGTAACGGCAATTGCATAGGCACCTTTTTTGACTTCTTCGGGACTTATTTCCCGCGAAACCATTCCAATATCAACCATATTTGCCAGGGCATCGGTCATACCTTTACCAGCACCGCCGGCCGAAATATCAATTTTCACTCCCGGATGGATTTTTTTGAACTCCTCAGCCCATTTCACTGTCAGGGGATAAAGTGCAAATGCTCCGGAAATGCTGATGTTTCCTTTTAAATCATCCTTGACCTGTCCATAAGTTTTTCCTGCGGAAAGCGACCCAATCATCAGGATTGCAAAGCAATATAAATTGAATTTTTTCATCTGTAATCTAAAATTTTATAAATGTATGCTTTTAACTTTGTTTTGCTTCTAAAAACCGACTTGCAATTGTGCCGAAGTATAATTGTTGTTAATGCTTGGTCCTTCCTCCTTCTTAATTGTATAAGCCAACTGAAGACGGACGTTTGGGTTGAAATTAAAGTTTGCCCCCAAAACATACCAGGTTGAAGCATCATTTGCTTTTGCCTTGTCGGCATCATAGAAATCGTATTTGGCGATTAACTGAAGTTTCTTCTGTAAAAAATAATATCCACCCTGAACGTAATAACCGTCACGATTGGTCTTTTCATCAGTTCCGTGAATGTATTCTCCGCGAATTCCCAGATTATTCCAGTCGTAGTTCAGGTCAAACCCATAGCGGTTGCGGTCAACATTTTTTGCCGCTGCGGCAGCCGTTGTCACCACGCCGTTTGTTTTTACTTCTTTAACTTCAGGCACAAAGCGGGAACCATTGTAAACGGCTCCGCTGATATCCAATCCAACTACCGGATGAAGTATTACACGCGCAGCATAATCCTTCTTCTCGTTATTGTCAACCGCATTAATTCCGGAACC
>JBAWZG010000375.1:0-2979 GCA_037143155.1 Bacteroidia bacterium | reverse complement strand
TCATCGTTGGAAATACTTCATTCTACGGGGCAACTTCCGGAGAAGCATATATCCGTGGTGTGGCCGGCGAGCGTTTCTGTGTGCGTAATTCAGGCGCAAAGGCGGTTATTGAAGGCAGCGGTGACCATTGCTGCGAATACATGACCGGTGGACGAGTGGTGGTATTGGGAACAACCGGGCGTAATTTTGCTGCCGGAATGAGTGGTGGTATTGCCTACGTACTCGACCTGGAAGGTAATTTCGAATACTTCTGCAACAAAGGTCTGGTTGAACTGGGACCTGTTGAGGATAAAGCGGACATCGTTGAATTGCAGGATATGGTGAATAAACACCTGTTGTACACGCAAAGTACAATGGCTGCCAAAATATTGACAAACTGGGACGAATACCTGCCCAAATTCGTGAAGGTGATTCCGTTCGAATACAAAAAAGTGCTGGAAGAATTGAAGCTGAAGGAATTGGTGAAAAAACTCCAGTTAACCGAAGACGATCCGGCAAGGCACGAATAAAGTGGCCCCCTTCCCGTTCCCCCGATGGGGGAAAGCTTTGGTTACAGAATCGCAGTTTGTTTTTGCCCTGAAAGGGCAGTATATAATAGCCCGGGGCAACGCCCCAGGGTCAGAATCAAAATTAGAGTGCCGTCCGAAGATGATGGAAAAAAAAGCCAAAATCTGATTTCGGACGGAATTGAGAATCAAAAATCTAAAAGAACAATATCCTTTGCCGTCAGCTTCAGCTGACGGACATCAGGAAAAATAAAATAAATACCATGGGAAATCCAAAAGGTTTCATGACGATAGGACGAAAAGATGCTGGATATCGTCCGGTGAACGACCGGATATACGATTACGGCGAAGTGGAACAGACGCTCGACGAAAACGACCGGATGGATCAGGCTGCACGCTGTATGGATTGCGGAATTCCTTTTTGTCACTGGGGTTGTCCGGTAGGAAGTAAAATTCCGGAGTGGCAGGATATGGTTTATCAGGCAAACTGGAAAGGTGCATACGAAATACTGCACTCGACCAACAGTTTTCCTGAATTTACCGGCCGTGTATGCCCCGCACCGTGCGAAAAAGCCTGCGTGCTGGCAATACATAACGAGGCAGTCACCATCCGCGAAAACGAAGCTTCAACCGTTGAACATGCTTTTAACCTGGGTTTTGTTCAGCCTCGTATTCCTGAAGTGCGTACCGGAAAGAAAATTGCCATTGTTGGTTCAGGTCCTGCAGGTCTTTCGGCTGCTGATGTTCTGAACCAAGCCGGTCATGAAGTGACTGTTTTCGAAAAGAACATTGGCATTGGCGGACTTCTCCGGTTTGGAATTCCTGACTTCAAGCTGAGTAAAACGATCATCGACCGCCGTTTGGAGATTTTCCTTGAAGAAGGAATTATCTTCAAGCCGAATGTGGCAGTTGGAGTCGATATTTCGCGCGACGAATTATTGGCAAAGTTTGATGCCGTAGTTTTGGCAAATGGTGCCGAGCAAGCCCGCGATCTTCCGCTCGAAGGCCGCGATTTGAAAGGCGTTTATTATGCCATGGAATTTCTGAGTCAATCGAATAAACGGATTGCCGGTGAAGAAATTCCGGAAGAGTTGAGCATTTTCGCAAAAGATAAACGGGTTTTGGTTATTGGCGGTGGAGATACCGGTTCTGACTGTGTGGGTACTTCTATTCGGCAGAAAGCCCGGAGCGTGACCCAGATTGAAATCCTGCCGAAACCTGCTGAAAACCGCGCAGACAACAATCCGTGGCCATACTGGCCAAATACCTTACGTACCTCAAGTTCGCACCTCGAAGGCTGTGAACGTCGCTGGAGTTTGAACACCAAACGTTTTATCGGCGAAAACGGTGAAATTAAACAGGTTGAACTGGTCACCGTTAATTGGGATAAAGACAAGGCTGGGCGATGGGTAATGACCGAAAAACAAGGTTCAGAAGAAATTCTGGATGTTGACCTGGTATTGTTATCGATGGGTTTCACACAGCCGGTTCACAACGGATTGCTCGACTCATTGGAAATTGAATACGATCAACGTGGAAATGTAAAAGTAAATGCCAAAAAGCAAACGTCAAACGCTAAAATATTCGCCTGCGGCGATGTGGAAGCCGGGGCCAGCTTGGTTGTACGTGCCATTGAAGCCGGAAAAATTGCTGCATTCAATGTGGATGAATTCCTTTGTCCGGAATAATTCCTGATTTCAAAATATCAAAGGCCGTTTCCATTCATTTGGGGACGGCCTTATTATTTGCATTGGAAATGGAATAAAAGACCGATTTGTTTAAGTTCATGATCTTAAATTGATCTTAAATGTCCTTGAAATAAAATGATCTGGTTATTTCCGGAATCATAATTCAACTGCTTGTTTTTGAGTGACTAATGTTGTATATTTATTTGTACAAAACATCAAAAGTCCACCTGTTTCACTTTTTTATGCCTAAAGAGTTCCTATATAAACTCACTGAACTTGTTGAAGCAAATCTGGCCAACGAGCATTTTGGCATCGAAGAACTTGCCAGGGAAATGGGCATGAGCCATTCCAACCTTCATCGGAAATTGAGGTCAGCTTCGAACCAAAACATCAGTCAGTTTATCCGCGAGATCAGGTTGAAAAAAGCCAAAGAATTGTTACTGAACGAAGATTTGACTGCTGCTGAAATTGCCTATCGCGTAGGATTTGGCAGCCCGACCTATTTCAATAAATGCTTTCATTCCTATTATGGATACTCGCCAGGCGAATTTCGGAACCGGGAAGCAGAATTGGAAATAGAATCGGAAAAAAAGACCATTGAAGCAGAACTTTTACCGCAGAAACCTATACGGAACAAGATTTTATGGATACTGATTGTTTGTTCATTTTTCCTGATTCCTCTTTCATTTTTCCTGATTAACAGGTTTTCAGAATCAAAATCTGCGGAGGCAAAAGAAAAATCAATTGCCGTACTTCCATTTATGAACGATAGTCCTGATTCTACA
>JBAWZG010000374.1:0-2984 GCA_037143155.1 Bacteroidia bacterium | reverse complement strand
GTGCGCGAGCCCATGTGGCCGAATTCTTCGTTGAATGTGATCACCGGATAAAGAAGAAGCATAAAATCGGGACGGCAACTGTATTTATCAATCGGATCAGCCGATTCAGGATTGCCCAAATCGAATCTGGTTCCGGCTGTTGAAGCCAAATGTCCTCCGGCCGATGAACCGGCAATGCCAATTTTTATAGGATTGATTCCCCATTCGGCTGCTTTCTGCCGAACCAGACGAATTGCACGTTGGGTATCTTCCAACGGAATCTGATCGTGTCCGTATGGAAGACGGTATTTCAGTACAATGCCGGCAACTCCTTGCTGAGCGAGCCATTCAGCCAGCTGATAACCTTCGTGATCCATGGCTTCAATTCCATATCCGCCACCCGGACAAATAACTACGGCTGCTCCGGTGTTTATTCCTATCTTAGGCAAATACACATAGATTTGCGCCTCCGAAACATTCCGTACCATTTTTCCTTCAAACAGTTCTTCGGGTAGTGTCATCCCATTGCTGTCGGGCGCTCCGTTTGGCCATACTTTAAGTTTGAAATCCTGCGCCATAGTTGAAAAACTGATGATAACCAAGGTGAAAAAAGCTAATATTGTCTTCATGCGAATTAAGATTTTGCGCCAACAAAATAGTGCTCCTTGTCGGCAAAAAGTATATTGAAAGTGGTTAATGATCCGTAAATGCGCGTAATGTATTGCTGCATGTTTACCTTCTCTTCGTCCGATAATCCGGGATGACTGTTGATGTTTTGCTCCAGTACCCGCAGCCGGTCGCGCAGCATGACAATTTTGTGGAAAAACGCTTCAATCGGTATTTCTTTCGGTTTTAGTGAAAGGTTTGCCGGTTGAAGCAGCATATTGCCGCCCGTCCATTTCTCTCCAAGAGGAACAATTTCCTGCAGCGCGCTCTGATCTTCCAATACCAGGCGAAGTACTTTTTCAACTTCAGATAAAGTCAATGAGTTCTTCGGTTTTTCTGCCGGAGCTTCAATAACCTCCAGATCTTCATTGTGTTTGCTAATTTCAATTTTTCCGCCCCGTTCAAAAAAGATTTCGTACGAGGTAATTTTATTCTTGCTGATGATCCCTTCACCGTAGCGCGGATGATCAACACGGGTGCCAACTGCCAATTCTTCCATCGGTGTATTTATAATGATTTTTCGAAGTTCTAAAATTACGAATTTATGCTGAATTGCTTTTGCGAATCCTAATTATTTGTAATCAAAAAAGTAGATGTTGAATACTCATTCATCGATTCTAACTATTGAAAAGCCTGATTAATTCGTCAGTGAAAAATTTTGGTGCAGCCGTGGGTTTGTTCGTCAGTGCACTGAAGAATGCCAATACAACTTCTCCTGAATTGATTAACTCTCCATCTTCGTTGTATATCTCAGTCTTTATCGGAAACTTAACCTTTGGAATAGTGTCAACAATTGTACGAATGGTCAACAGATCGTCGTAATATGCAGATTTAAAATAATTTATTTTCAGGCTGCGGGCCGGAAGCAGAATGTTCAATTCCTCCATCTGTTTGTAGGTGAAACCCAGTTCACGAATCATCTCGGTACGGCCAATTTCGTAATATCGTGCATAGTTACCATAGTAAACTACGCCCATTTTGTCGGTGTCCTGGTAGTAAACCCTAATCTTTGTTTCAGAAATTATCATAGTTATTCAGGAAATAGAAGAATTATTTTAGAGGTGAGTTGCGTTCTCTGGACATGACTTTATAAGTTATTCTATCGAGAAATGCCGGGAAAAATTTGCCAACAAAAACGGTGAGTTTCCCTTCAGCAAATGTTAAAATCAGTTGGCGTTTTCGTTTTTTTACCGCATTTAAAATATGGCGGGCACATTCTTCGGCCGACATCATATTGTTTTCATTCCGTGGAGTTTCGCCCTGATGCAATCCATTACTTGTCAGGGCTGATTTTCGTACCTCGGAAGTTGTAAATCCCGGAGCAGCAACCAAAACATGCAATCCGCTTTTTAAGTTTTCAATCCGGACGGTATCAAGAAATCCTCGAATGGCAAATTTTGAAGCCGAATAGCCTGATCTGCCAGGCAATCCAACATATCCGGCAATGGAAATGACGCCGACCAGACTGCCTTTGGTTTTCAGAAGGTAAGGCAATGCAAATTTGGTACAATACACAGTTCCGTAAAAATTTACGTCCATGAGTTGTTTGATCACTTTCAGATCAACATCTTCAAAGACTGCACGCATAGAAATTCCGGCATTGTTAATCAATACGTCGATTTGTCCGTAGCGTTTAATGGTTTCATCGATCAGTTGACGGCAGTCGCTTTCAATACTCACATCGGTTTTCTGAATGAGAATTTCGGTTTCAGGAAGTTCCTTCCGGAGTTCTTCAAGTAGCTCTGTACGGCGTGCTCCCAATGATAACCAGGCACCTTGTGAAGCAAATTCTTTAGCTAATGCACGCCCAATTCCTGATGAAGCTCCTGTTATAACGATTACTTTGTTTTTCACAATCCGTTTTTGCAGTTTTATGGTTAGCTAAATTAACCTAATTTTATTAGCGTTGTTGGATCTCGGGTGAATTATTCTTTGTTTATGAATTCTGCATGTTTTTTGAGTTTATTTGCCGCTTCGGGTTGCATAAAAGAAAATAGCGTTTACCTTTGCAGCGCTTTATCAATAAGATAAGGCAATTAAGGATGACTCAGTAGCTCAGCTGGTAGAGCACATCCCTTTTAAGGATGGGGTCCTGGGTCCGAATCCCAGCTGGGTCACAGCAACAAAAACAAAACCTTTGCAGCACTAAGCTTGCAGAGGTTTTTTGTTTAAAATGGGTCAACTATTGGGTCAAAACTTTTTGTTTTGTTATGAAAAACGAAAACTTTATTGTTGCAGTTTTGGGTCAAAAAAATCTATAAGGCATCCCGAAATTTAATTTCACACAGCAAATATTATCAAAAAAAAATCCCAATACTTTCGTACCGGGATTAAAATCA
>JBAWZG010000373.1:0-2996 GCA_037143155.1 Bacteroidia bacterium | reverse complement strand
CAGGCACCAACCGACGGAAAGGACTATCCGGAATGGCATCTGCATATGCATTTTTATCCGCCATTATTGCGTTCGGCTTCAGTTAAAAAATTCATGGTTGGATACGAAATGCTGGCAAGTCCACAGCGCGATATTACCGCTGAACAGGCTGCTCAACGCCTGCGCGACTTGCCGGATGTACATTATAAAAATCAAACCAATAAATAATTAAACACAAAAACACGATGGCAAAAATTAATGCTTTGATCGAAAAGATCGCCAATGGTAAAAATTCCTTGTTTCAGGAATTGTATGGCGTAAATGAAGTTGTCCTGAATGAACAGGCCAGTCGTTATGCAGCGTTGATGAATGAATTTCAGAAAGTCTATGGAACCGATGATGTTGCATTATTCAGTTCTCCCGGGCGTACCGAAATTGGTGGAAATCACACTGATCACAATTACGGAAGAGTGTTGGCAGGCGCTGTCAACCTGGATATGATTGCAGTTGCTGCCACCAACGGAACAAATGTAATTCGCATCAAATCGTCCGGGTATCCTGAATTTCAGGTCGATCTGTCGGAACTGGTTATTGATGAATCTCAATTTTATACTTCATCTTCCATCGTTAAAGGTATTGGTGCCCGGATGAAACAACTGGGATACGAAATCGGTGGGTTCGATGCCTGTATCGATGGACGTGTACCTAAAGGTTCTGGTTTGAGCTCGTCAGCTTCATTCGAGGTTTTAATCGGCGCTGTCATTAATCATCTGTTCAACGATGGCAAGATGAGTGCGGTTGAAAATGGAATTATTGGCCAGTGGTCAGAAAATAATTACTTTGGAAAACCTTGTGGTCTAATGGATCAGACTGCATGCTCTGTTGGTGGATTAATAACCATCGATTTTAAAGATCCTTCGAAACCAATCGTTAAAGAAGTCGACTTCGATTTCGTTTCAACCGGATTTGCGTTGGTAATTACCGATGTCGGCGGTGGACACGACGATGCTGCTTCTCAGGCTGAATACGCTTCACTTCCGACTGAAATGAAGGCAGTTGCAGCTGTCCTTGGCGCTAAAGTTTTGAGAGAAGTTACTCTGGAACAAATTGTTGAGAAGATTCCTGAAATCCGTAAAGTTACCGGCGACCGGGCAATTCTACGTGCCTATCATTTTCAGGGCGACAACCAGCGCGTGGTTGAACAGGTAGCTGCACTTGAAAACAATGACTTTCATGCCTTCCTGAAAATGGTTGTTGAATCAGGGTACAGTTCATACATGTACAATCAGAATATTTTTGATGTGGTTCATAAAGATGATCAGGTGGTTTCACTCGCTTTGGCCTTGAGCGAAATGGTATTAAAAGGAAAAGGTGCATGGCGGGTTCATGGTGGTGGATTTGGTGGAACCATTCAGGCTTTTGTGCCTCAGGATTTGCTTGATCAGTATGTTGAAACGCTCGAACATGTCTATGGAAATGGAAGTTGCCATAAATTGTTCATTCGGGCTAAAGGATCAATAAAACTTGAGTTGTAAGAATCTGAAATCTTTCTAAAAGCTGATCATTTAATTCGAAGAAGAAGTTAATGTCTGTTATATAGTTCATTAGCGTTTTTTTGTAGATCATGTATAAATACTAATATATTTTTTGCAAATTCGAAGACTAAATTAAAAATGTAGAACACAAACATTAAATCATAAATTATTAAACTAATTACCTAAAATTATGACACAAAACAAAAGTTATGCATTGCCAATTGCAATGATGTTTGCTCTCTTCTTCATGATTGCTTTTGTGACCGGACTACCAAGTCCGATGGGAGTAATCGTTGCAAAACAATTCGGAGCTTCTAATTTTTTATCTCAATTAGGCTTTTTCGCTAATTTTATTGCGTACGCATTCATGGGTATTCCTGCCGGTATTTTACTCGAACGCATCGGGTATAAAAAAACGGCCTTGATTGCTGTAGCAGTTGGTTTTACTGGCGTTGGAATTCAATTCCTTTCAGGCCAGATGGGTAGTTTTCCTATTTATCTTGCGGGTGCATTTGTTTCAGGTTTCTCCATGTGTATGTTGAATACCGTGGTTAACCCTATGTTGAACACTTTGGGCGGTGGTGGAAAAAAAGGTAATCAGCTGATTCAGACCGGAGGTTCATTGAACTCGGTTGCTGCTACCATAGTTCCTGTACTTGTTGGTTACCTGATGGGTGCAAATGCTGCAGAACGTACTATTGACAAAGCAAATCCAGCGCTTTTTATTGCCATGGGAATCTTTGCAATTGTATTCGTTGTTCTTTATATCATGGAAATTCCGGAACCACGTTTGATTGGAAAAGTCAAAATTAAACATGAGCACAGTCCGCTTTCTTTCCGTCACTTTATTTTCGGAGCAATTGCAATTTTTATTTATGTAGGTGTTGAAATTGGTATTCCAAGTACAGCAAACCTGTTCATGACTTCTGATGTCGCTAACAAAGGTTTGGGCATGGATGCTACTATTGCAGGCTTTGTGGTTGGTACTTATTGGTTCCTTATGATGATCGGACGTATTGTGGGCGCTTCCTTAGGCGCAAAGTATTCAAGTAAAGCAATGCTTTCTGTTGCTTCAGGACTGGGAATTGTTTTCGTATTGCTTGGCATTTTGCTTCCGGTTTCGTCAACTATTAATATGCCGGTTTTCCAATCAAATCTCGCATTTGGTTGGGCACAGGTGCCAATTGGTATTGCTTTCCTTATCCTTTGCGGATTATGTACTTCGGTAATGTGGGGTGGCATATTTAACCTTGCGGTTGAAGGACTTGGTAAATACACTGAAGCAGCATCAGGTCTTTTTATGGTAATGGTAGCTGGTGGAGGTATTATTCCACTCATTCAGGGTAAAGTGGCCGATTTGACGAGTTATACCGGCAGTTATTGGGTAATATTTTTATGTTTGGCTTATATGTTGTTTTATGCTTTAATTGGTAGCAAAAACGTAAATAAAGATATTCCGGTAGAAGTTACATTATAATACTA
>JBAWZG010000372.1:0-3005 GCA_037143155.1 Bacteroidia bacterium | reverse complement strand
GATAATTTAACAGAAAATCAAAGCTGACTTTCTTTTGAGCTGCAAATTTAGAAATTATCTGTGTTTCTGTTGCTTTAGTCTTAACTTAAGTTTTAAGGAAGAAAAATCTTTCGGGCTGTTGAAAACTTTGCCGCAATTCGAAACTATTTTTTCTTACTTTTGACTGCATAAACATGAAAAACGTGGAAATTAATCAATACATCAAAGAGTTGTTGTTGCTGAATGATTGTGTAATCATTCCTGAATTTGGCGGATTTGTCGCCAATTACAAACCGGCAACGATTGAAAATAACCAGTTTTTCCCGCCAACCAAAGAAATAGCCTTTAACAACAAGCTGATTTCCAACGATGGCCTTCTGATTAATTACATTTCAGAAACAGAAGGTGCCAGTTATTTCAGCGCCAAGCAAAAACTTGACAATTTTGTTGAGGAAACCTTGCTCAGCCTGGAGCGTAACCGTAACGTTTATTTTGATGGCTTAGGCTATATGCATTACGATTCGAGAGAAAACCTGCAATTTGAACCTCAGTTAAAGCAAAATCTGCTGGTTGAATCGTATGGTTTGCAGAACTTTTCGTATGAAAAACTGTACCAGCGGCAAATGCCAAAACCAGCCTTAAAAGTTGAATACAGGGAACCTGTTCCGGTGATCTTCCAGAAGCGCAAGTTGAAAAAGCTGATTGTTGCCGTTCCATTGTTGCTTGCTATGGCGCTCATTCCAATAAAAAACAATAAGGTTTACCTTTCTAAATCCGATATGGGTATGTGGGAAGCCCTGGCTCAGACTACAGTTGCTGCACCAACTCCGGCTCAGGAACAAAATGTAGCTGAATTTACTGCAAATGCTGAAGTTTCTACCACCGAAGCGTTCCGTTATTTTATAATTGGCGGAAGTTTTAAAAGCGATGAAAATGCCAGAAAATATCTTCAACAGCTGAGTGTGCAAGGATACTCCGGAAAGGATCTTGGAATATTCAAAGGTTTGCACCGTGTGGCAATGAAAGGATTTTCATCCATGGAAGAAGCTCAAAAAGAACTGAATTTGATGCGGGCTCAAAATCCTCAATCAGGTGTCTGGATTCACGCCAGCGAATAATATCTGAAAGCTCCGGAAGGAGTTTTTTTGTTTTCAGGAAGCCATCAGATTTTTCCAATCGTATGGATGAGCAAGTCGATTACGTGGCTCACATTTTCATTGAATACCTTTAAAACTTCGGTCCAGGTAACCGGAGCTTCATCGGTTTTCCAGCAATCGTAATCAGTGCTCATCGCGATGGCAGCATAGGGAATTCCGAGTTCATTGGCTAAAACTGCTTCCGGAGCAGTTGACATGTTGATCACATCTGCACCCCACAATCTGAACATATTTGATTCTGCACGGGTTGAGAAACGCGGGCCTTCGATGGTGACCACTGTGCCTTTTTCAAAAATATTTATACTCAGTTCCTTTGCAGTTTCGATGATTTTTGAGCGCAGAAAGCCGTCAAACGGATCGGCCATCGGAGTATGTTCCATTTCGTGTGGCTCAAAGGATTCAAAAAAGGTAACCGGCCGATGCCGGGTAAAATCGATAAACTGGTCGAGTATGACAAAATTTCCACGGCCAATTTCCTGACGCAAACTTCCGCAGGCAGTGGTTGCCAGAATGTGGGTGCACCCTATTTCGCGAATGGCCCAAATGTTGGCCCGATTATTTACCTGTGATGGCGGAATGGTATGCTGCCGGCCATGGCGTGAAAGTATCGCAACCTCACGTCCGTTAATTGTGCCGCATTTAAAATCGGAAGTTGTTGGTCCGTATGGAGTTTCGATTTTCAGTTCAGTGGCATTCTTCAGAATGGCCGGATTTTCAAGTCCTGAACCACCGATGATGGCAATTTTAGTCATTTTTATTCTGGTTAAAGAGATTGATAATTGTTGTTGTCGCTTCCTTTAGGTTTCTGCCAAATGCCAGAATTCCTTCGCGGTGTCCACCCATGATGATGACTTTTTGCTGTTTTGGATTCAAAGCGGCAGCCAGATTTTTTACAGCATAGGCCATTTCAGGAGTTCCGTATTCGATTTTTTCGGAAGTAGTAGGGTAGTTGTTCAGAAGTTTTTCCCAGAGCCAAAGGCAATGGATATGAACCACCGCATGCACTTCCGGAATGGCTTCATACACGGCAGCATGTGTGAGACTTTCCGCTGATGCTTTGGTCATTCCTTCACAGGTAACCGAATTTTCTTCAAAATTGTATCCTTTGACCAAGGCAAAGTGAGCTTGATTTAAATGCGCAAACTGGCCGGTGGCACTGCCTGTTATAATGAAAGATTTGTTTTCTGATGATTTGACCGAAATGTTCCCAAATCCAATTCCATCCGGATACATTCCAATCAATCCCAATTTGAATAGCCTGGAACGTTCCTCTTCGAGATTCTGAAAGATTTCTTCCTGAATCCGGATTTCTTTCTGTTCCCATTTGCATTGAAATTTAATGTATCCTTCAGACATTGCTGCGATTTTTTTCAGGAAACAGTTTTAAAATATCTTCACGTGTTGCCTTGCAGATGCCACGTTCAGTAATCAAACCCGTAATGAATCTTGCCGGTGTTACATCGAATCCGTAGTTGGCAACAGGACTTTTCTCCGGAAGAATCCTGAATTCATGAACCTGGTCTCCCAGCATTCCTTCCATCATGGAAACTTCCCGTCCATCGCGCTGTTCGATGGGGATTTCCGAAATTCCGTCGTTCAAGTTCCAGTCAATGGAGGTTGAAGGAAGAGCTACATAAAAAGGAATTCCATTATCGGATGCGGCCAATGCTTTCAAATAAGTTCCTATTTTATTGGCCACATCGCCATTCAAAGTGGTGCGGTCGCTTCCAACGATGACCAGATCTACCATTCCATGTTGCATCAGATGGCCACCAGTGTTGTCAGGAATAACGGTATGAGGGATGCCTGCTTCGCCCAATTCCCAGGCTGTCAGTCGCGCTCCCTGGTTGCGTGGCCGGGTTTCATCGA
>JBAWZG010000371.1:0-3032 GCA_037143155.1 Bacteroidia bacterium | reverse complement strand
TTTCGATGGGATAAAAGGCCATGCCGGTTTGTGCCTTCCCTTGAAAGAGAAAGGCCGATAACATGATCATGATCAGTAATAAATACTTATTTTTTAGTCCGAACTTCATACATCTATGTTTTCATTACTGATCGATCTTAACCTTTTAATTTACCGTGTTATGCTTCTTTTCTTTATAAAATGGCAAGTATTCTGACTGCTTATATTTTACTTTTGGCCTGAACAAGTAAAAACAAGTTCCGAAGGAAATTCCGGCATAATCAGTTTTTTGCGGCATTAAAAACAACAAGAGGTTATCGGTTCCCAAAAACGACTGGCCGCCGCTCCAGTAATAGATAACGGCAAACGGAATGTTATAGTATGATTTTCCGATGGAAGAGTATCCTGAAATGAGGGTGAACTTTTTATTTACCGTATAATTTGCTGTTAACGAGATGCTGTTTTGGCTCATTCCCTTTGACCAGACAAACCGATCAACCACACCAATCTGAAGCAAAGGATCAATTTGGTATTGCAGTCCGGCATAAAATGATGTGGGCATTTTTGTTGAATAGTTAGATGTTGAATCGATTCTGCTTTTAAATAATTGGTTAAAATCGGCATCATTGATTAAAAATGAATCAGATTTAGCAATGAAATTGTTTCCGGGCTTTGGTGGTAATGCGTATTTGGGAAGAATTTCATATTGGCCTTTCAAATTTATTGTATTGAGATTACTGTTCCAGTTTATTTTACCTAAGTCAACTATACTGGCGGAAAGTTCAATTTTAGAATTGATTTGATAAGAAAAACCAAGATCAACACCTACGCCCATATTTTGCTTATTAAACAGGTAGTTTAGTGCCGAAAAGTTTTTAGAAGGGGTTGCTCCGGTGATGATTGTATCTTTATCCAGCACAAATTTGACGGGGATAGACGTTTTTATCGGTCCGGAGGTTCCAAAATAGTAGGTGTTGTTTTTCCCGCTTATCTCAATCGGAACGTCAGGAACTAAGGAAGCTTTTCCGAAATAGATTTTTGCTCTTACCCCAACCGACAATTTGTTTTTAATAATCTCCCGGGCATATCCCAAACTATATTCCCTGTAGTGAACCATATCGGCAGTAAATACTTGTGGTTGATTCAGAGCGACCGTTTGAATTGCGGGCTTAGTCATAAATTCAGTAATATTTCCTTTTAGACTGGTCCGGATTTGCTCAATTTCGTTTATTTGGAAATTAAACGAACCGATAGCTGAATTGTATCCGAAACTGATCAGGGAGGTTTCGAATCTTTGGAAAAACAGATCCTCTTTTATCAGGCTGTTAAATACAGATTTCAAAGCTGCCGTGTCGAGCGTTCCGGAAAGAAAATCTTTGAGCATACTTTTTACAGCCTGCTGATCATTATAACCTACACTCATTCCCGATAACGGGAAAATGCTGAATGTGAATTTCTTCTGATCAGTCAGAAATGCAGGATTTACACTTGGAGAACTAATTTGGTCTTTGGAATGGTATAAAGCCAGATTTGACTGTGCCTTTCCGATTAAAGCCAGAATTGACAAACAGATTAATACTATGAATTTTCGTTTGGCGCTCAATCCTGTCTTCATATCTTCATGTTATGCTTGGCTGAATAACCGTAAGTTTTATGATTTAATATTTTTCAATTTAATCAGGTTTAATATAACGATAATTTTTGGAATTTTCTTTTTTGATTAGTAACAAATAATTGGTGTATCAGGTTTCGTGTCAGGAAAAAAAACATGAAGTAAATAGATTATGCTATCCAATTTCCGCTTTTTCAATTTCTGAAATGATTATTCAGTGTATTCTTTCACGATTAATCCTGAATTCTGATTGCGTCGGGGGCTTTTCTGCCGATAAAACGGATAATCATCAGAAAGTGATTTGGATAAATTTCTGTTTTTAAAAAGATAAAAACAAGTTCCAAAACTTATCCCGGCAAAATCAGAATGCGATGGAATGATAAATGCCAATAAGTTCTCCGTTCCGACGAACATCTGACCCCAATCTTCATGGAACAAAATTGCAAGGGGAACATTGGCATATGATTTACTGATGGTTGCGTAACCGGTACTAACCGAAAGTATTTTATTCATTTCGAAACTGGCCATGAAAGCAAAGCTGTTGTAATTCAGTTTTTTAAGTAGCATATACCTGTCAACGAGATTAATTGTAATTTTAGGACTGATCCGGTATTTTATCCCTGCATAAATATTAACTGGCAATGAAGTGGTAAATCTGGTCGTGTCGAAAGTTTGCCTGAAGATATTAGGTATTGAATCTGCAAAAGAGGAATTTCTAAAGTTTTTAGTGATGGTTTCAGTTCCATTCCCTGACATATTTGATGAAATATTTCTTTTGGAAATGGAATATTCCCCATCAAAAACCTTGGAATTCAGGTTTGTTTTCCAGTCAATCCGGCCCAAATCGATGACACTTAATGAAAACACCAGGTTAGGATTGATAGTGTATTTGATTCCCAGATCGGCTCCAAAACCTGTATTGCCCGATTTCATGAGGTAGTCCATTGTATTTGATCCACTTAATGAAAGAGTAGTGGTAGATTCTCCATTCTGCGAAGTTTGCGCCATTGGAATGGATAGATTGATTTTTCCGCCAGCCCGCAGAATGTAATTGTTTGAAATGGTATGAATTGAACCTGAAAGTCCGGACACAATGGCTGCTTTGCCAAAATAGATTTTTGCGCGGATTCCGGCTGAAAATTTATGATTCCGGAAAGGCAGCGAATAGCCCAAACTGTATTCACGGTAATGCATGGCCTGAGCAGGCAAATCCTGAATTTGGCCGATAACTGCACTTTGAATATCATTATTAAAAATAAAGCTGGTAAGCTGCCCCTTCAATGAGGTTGAAAAATTCTCAATTTCCTTGATCCGGAAATTGAAATTACCCGATTTTAATCGAGCAGTGAAAGTGAGAAGTGTACTTTCCAAATCCTGAGTAAAAGTGGAACGATCGGTTAAACTTTGCAGCACTTTTTTGTAATCGTCATCGCTCGAGATT
>JBAWZG010000370.1:0-3054 GCA_037143155.1 Bacteroidia bacterium | reverse complement strand
GGATCGAAATAGCCATCTTCGTATGGTTCGAGTTTGGCATTCCAAACCGCATCAACAAACTGCCAGCTTTTAGCCTGTGTTCCCATGATGGAAGCCGCACCGGAAGTAGCCACCAAGCCAAGTGAATGTCTCAGTTTCTGAAATCCCCCTGCTCCAAGAATTTCTTTCTGTTCGGGTAATGATCCATCAAGCATAAACTGGTCTTCAAACGAGTCGATGCCGCGACAGAACAGGAAGTTTTGAATCCGTTTGCTGTAATCCTGTTGCCATTTGGTGTCTTTGGCATACCACGAATAATCCATGGCAATGTTCATGGGTACGCGCCACGAATCGTAACGAAAAGCCGGTTGCATTCTCCAAAAATTCCGAGGTTTTCCGCTGAACTCGGTATAATCAGAGTTCAATGCAGTTTCCCGATTACAGGCACGGTGCAGAAAAACCCGGGCAGTATCGGCACAATCGCTGTAAAACTGTTCATGCCCATCTTTGGCATATTCGGCCCACACTTCGAAAAAAGCAGGCAAGTGATAAGACGGGTCCGTCCAGTTGTAACCTCCTTTATCGGGCACAAAGGTGATTTGCTTGTTTTCGGTGTTAATCACATGGGTGACGCCTCCGGTGCCATCTTTCTTCCACATGGCATCCAGAATCCTGCGTGCTTCAGCATAATAATTTATCCCGGTTTCATTTCCCCAACGGTTCGAAGCAAAAAGCAGGTCGGTCACAAAATACAACTCGCCGTCGGAAGCCGAACCCGGTGAGTTTTGTTTGAAGGTTGTATTGTTGACACTCCATGCAAAATAGGCATCGCGTGCCCCGCCCTGATGTTGCATGTATTTTTTTGTCCAGCGCCATAAGCGGTCGAAAACATCTTTTTTATCCAGCTGCACCGCAACCATCAAGCCGTAGGATAATCCTTCAGTTCGACAATCTTTATTTTTCAGGTCTGAAACATAGGCCATCGAGTCGCCTACTTCGAAAAATACCCGGTCAGGACCTTCAAAAACATCGTGATAAGCTTTGGTGAGTTTGGCCTCAATGTCGGCTGGTTGGTATCCGGCTTCCTGAAAGACATTTCGGTATTTGCCGGTTTCATGGGCGCCTTTTTTCCATGGTTTCATCTTTCCGCGGTGATCTTTGATGTCTTGATTGCAATCAGGATTGGGTATGATTGCTTGTCCAAAACAAAAACAGTTGAGTGTAACAGTCAGAAAAATGAAGCTGAGAATCTTATTCATAGAAGTCAGTTTAGGTTTAGGGTTTAAAATTAGGATAATATCTGATCGTTTGAACGACTATTTTATTTCTCCTTTTTGAATAATGATAAACCCGCCGAACTTGCAATGGCTTCTGCAGCTATATCGCCTTCCAAACTGAAAGCCCAGACAAAAGCAGCTTTCAATGGATGATCTTTTCGTATGGTTTCGATGGCCGATAAAGCAAGCTTCCGGGTAATCCCTTTTCTCCGGTATTCTTCCAGAACAAGGGCTGAGCAAAAATATATCGTGTCATATTTAATATTCAGCGGAGTCAGGTTGAACATTTCCTTCTCTGAAATTTCATTTTCAAGAAACCGGTTCATCAAATCAGTCGTGGTTGGGATGAGCAAAACCCAGGCGACCGGACCATTCCCGTCATCGTGCGCAGAAATGGTGTCGGGATGAATCTGGAGGAGTCGTTCCCGCACTTCCTGATTTACATCGAGCTGACTGGGATCACTTTTTACGGCAAAAACTTCTTCGGCCAGTTGGATCATTCGTTCAAAGTTGCTTAAAATCATTCGCTAAAATTAGAATTTATATTACCAATATTGAATTCCAAAATTTAAAAAGCGATTCATAAATAATCGGAGTGGAACCAATAATTTTAAACTTTCCCTACATGATAATCGTTAACAGGTATAAATTTAAATCTCTTAAAACAGGAACATATGGCAAACTTCCTTACAAATAAGTGGCTTGGATTGAAATACATGATTTGGAAAGATAATCAGAAAAAAGTTGATTTTGGAGTTCCTTCATTTACCGAGGACTTTAATCATCCTTCCTATTTGATATCAGACCGGAATCCCTACTCAACTGATATGATCACTTTGAAAGAAAATGTTGAGCTGAAAGATGGAAAGCTATTACTTCATACCAAATACGAAAACAGGGATTTCTCGAACTGGTGGGGTACTGCAAATAAAATATGGTCGATCGGTTACATTGATTATAAAAACAATGCTTTCCCTTATGGTATTTGGTCTGTTAAATGCAAATTACCCAATGATAAAGATGCCTGGCCAGCAGTTTGGTTGCTGCGCGAACGTCATCCGGTAGCTGAGACCAAAATCGAATTAGGAGAAGGAACCAGAATCGGGGAGAATCAAATCTTTCTTGCCGGCTGGAAAGATCAACGGGTAGATTTGAACTGGTACATCTGGTTCGATGATACGACCGTCGGATTTGTTTCCGCGATGGACAAGTCAAAGCAAATATTAAGCTCAGACAAAAACCTTCCTGATCCGGCAGGCCGGCGAATATTTGTATCACCGGATCACATCATTCCTGAAGTTGATTTCATGGAAATTATTAATAAAAAATTGCAGCATACGATTCACTTCGGATATTCAAATGTCGTTTACCGGACAACCGGATGGAATGTCAGGCGTGGAAAACCTGATCTGAATAAAGAGTATGAATTCTCGGTTGAACTGACCAATACAGGTTATAAATTCTATATTGACCGGGTACTTACCGGTGTGTTGACCCGGGAAAAAGCAATTTCAAACGCTGCCGCCTATCTGATTCTGAATAACGCAAAGCACAACCATATTACCAGTGGTCCAAATTCCGTATTTGAAATTAGCGAAGTAAAATTCTATCCCAAAACACTTTGAAATTGCCTTTTTCTTATCATTAGGTGATGTTCTTTTGCCGACTATTTCCTGAAGAAACTTTTTACTGCGGCAACTGTTTTGCTTTCAGCAACATTTCCGTATTTTGTGCTGCTTTAAAACTAATTGACAATGCTTGATTCAGGAACAATCATAAAAATGAGGTCGGAATATGC
>JBAWZG010000369.1:0-3062 GCA_037143155.1 Bacteroidia bacterium | reverse complement strand
AGATGTTGACCGGTAACGATACACAGATTTTTGATGCAATACGAAAGGACGACAATGGCGCGTATGAAATGGTATTCCGCGAATATTACCGTCCTATGACGGCTTATGCCTTTAGGTTTCTGGGAGACTTACCGGCTTCCGAAAGTATCGTTCAGGATGTCTTCCTTCGCCTTTGGCAAAAACGGAAAGAAATCATGATTACATCATCGCTTCAAAATTATCTTTTCAGATCTGTTAAAAATCTGTCTATTAATTATATCGAACACGAAAAGATAAAATCAGGTTATCAGGCCATGGTCATCAGGAACGAAAGCGACCGCAGCGAATACAGCGAATTCTTCCTTGAATTCGGGTTGAAGAAAAAAATTGAACTGGCGATTGCAGCACTTCCAGAAAAACGACAGGAGATCTTTAGGCTCGCCCGTGAAGAGGGGCTTAAATACCGTGAAATTGCCGACCGGCTCGAAATTTCGGTTAAAACTGTTGAGACCCAAATGACCCTATCAATGAAGCAGTTGCGGGAATCCCTAAAAGAATTCAAAAATCTGGTAATGTTTTTTATATTGACAAATCAGGGTAAATAAGCGAATAAATGTCTTAAATGAAAACATATAGAGCAAGAATGCAATCGAACACAATCATACCACCCGAAAACGAGGCCCGAATGACCGCTTTCTTAAACAAGGAGCCGGAGAATTCGGAAATCTCCAATTTGGAAATCATTGAAATGGAAGCTTTTATTTCTACATGGGAAACCATTGGAACTGGTTACAGCCATTCGGCTGCAAATCCGGACCATGCTTGGGCCAACCTGCAGAAAAAACTTTCAAAACCAGAATTGAATTTGAAAACCAGAATCTTAAGATCACCTATATTCAGGGCAGCGGCAATGATCGTATTGGTGGCCGGAATCGGTCTTGTTACCTATAAATCTGTCCAAACGCCTCAAATACAATTGGATATTCCTATAAAACAAATAATTGCGAAAACTGATATTCACCCAACAAATTTTACTGTCACCACTTTGCCGGATGGTTCTGTTGTAAAATTAAATGCCGGTACCCAAATCGAGTATCCCGAAATTTTTGGATCCGGCAAACGAATCGTAAGACTTTCCGGTGAGGCTTTTTTTAATGTACAGAGGGACACCCTTCATCCCTTTGTTATTGAAACTGAAAATGCCTCCGTTGAAGTACTTGGTACTTCGTTCAATGTTTCTGCCTATCCTGACGCCAAAACAGTGGAAGTCCATGTCGAAACAGGAAAAGTGAAGCTGACCCAACTTGTTAAGGGCAAATCCGAAACAAATTCAGCCATACTTCCTGCAGGTGAACGCGGGTGGATAAAGATTGAAGATGGCGAGATTTTGCATCTGCCGATTCATTCAAAAAATTATTCGTCATGGATAACCAGAAAAATTAGTTTCCAAAGGACTCCACTTGTTGAAGCTTTCACAGTCCTTGAGAATACATACCACGTTCGAATCGTTATGGATTCACCTGAAATCGGCCAAATACCCTATACTGCGAATTTTGCCGATCTTGACCTTGATTACATTATTAAAGTGATTGCCCGTACACATCAGCTCAAAGCAACCAGAAATGGGGAAGAGATCGTTTTTGCGCGGTTGAAAAAATAATTTAAATGCTCAATATGTCCCTATTATGATAATTATTAATAAAAGTATTATTTTCGTAGTCATGTGAATATTGATCAGTTATGCAACTTCTAAGGTTTTACCTTGTACTTCCAGTTCTGCTTTTGATGTACTCAAAGATGTCAGCTCAGGAGAGTATGTCATTGCTGGAAAGAAAGATCAACTGCCAGATGGATTCATCTACAGTTGAGCAAATCCTTGAACGCGTGGTTGACGATAACGATTTATTCTTCTCTTACAATCCCGATATCCTTCCTAAAGAAAAAACCACTGTTCAACTTACCAATGTGACTTTGGGTTACCTGCTTCAATCCATACTACCAACTGACAAATACAGTATCGATATTATTGACAATCAGATCATCATAACACTTCTGGAAATTAAACCAGTCAAGCTTTCGGGCATAGTCGTTGAGACTGGTGAGGGACAACCTATACCTTATGCCTCGTTGACCATAGATGGTGAAACAATTGGCACAATGACCAATATCGATGGGCGGTTTGATTTTATTATTCCGGTACGGCTTTCTAAACAGCCTGTTTCGGTCCGTTGTATCGGTTTTGAGACGCGTAATTTTTCGCAAAATGAACTCAGAAATAATCCGACAATCAATCTTGAACCAGTAACCATTCATTTAAGGGAAATTAAGGTTAAACCAATTGATGTATCCGACGTTCTAAGGAATTTCAGAAACAACATTGCAAGCAATTATGAGCCAACAACACAATTAATGGTTACTTTTTACCGGGAGACAATCAAACGTGACGACCAATACATTGGAGTTTGGGAAGCTGTCATGGAGATGCTGAAAAGCCCCTACAGTTCGGGTGGGATCGACAGGGTCCGTTTTATAAAGGGGAGAAAAAGCAATTTTAACAAGACATTCAAAGATGTAAGCCTCAAGATTCAGGGTGGCCCCTGGTATATTACGACTCTGGATATTGTTAGAAATCCTGAGACTTTTCTTGATCCCCAATTTGAGCACATTTACAGGTACAAGTTTGAGCCACCGGTCATGTATAACGGCCGTCTGACATGGGTGATCCGGTTTTCGAGGAAGGAAGATGTGGAGTTTCCCTGCTTCTATGGGAAATTCTTGATTGACACAGACTCCTATGCGCTTGTAAATGCCGAGTTTGGTTTGGACAAGAAAAGCCTTAAATTAAATGGCGAAACATTTATCAGGAAGGAGCCGCATGGTTTTACAACACGTCCGGAAGGAGCGGAATACAAGGTCAATTATCGGTTGGTTGATGGGAAATGGCAGTTTTATTCTGCGCGTACAGATGTGATTTTTAAGGTAAAACAGAACAAAGACAACTTCAGGGCAGAATATCGTAGTGTCTCCGATATTCTTGTTACTCAACAATATACATTTCCAAAAAAAGCCAGGTTCGGACCTGA
>JBAWZG010000368.1:0-3069 GCA_037143155.1 Bacteroidia bacterium | reverse complement strand
GAAGTGGTTTCGAAATCAGGTGGAAATACAGATCGAAAAACCGACTTTATAACCATGAACAAGTTTTCGACTGTTCGGAACAATGAAGTTGTAAAGGAATACGATGCGACAAAATTTGCTTCTTCAGCGCCCGGTCTTATTGTTGCTTCAAGATTTGGCCGTACTCAGATTAGCGGTATTAAAGGTGGCGACTGGACTGCGTATGATAATGTTGATATAACTAATGTTGATTCCATAAGATTTAACGCTTCCGCTTCGGGCGAAGGCGGATTACTGGAGGTTCGGGTTAGCTCGGCAACGGGTAATGTTTTAGCCACCCAAAAAATTGAAGCCAGTAAGCAACAGGGCGGATTTCCGGGTTTTGCAAGAGCAAAAAATATTTCGGTAAAAATTAATACACTTGGAATTACTGGCCCGCAAACCATTGTTCTTGTTTATCGTGAACCGGAAGCTAAGGCTACTGATCAGGAAACCTTGGACATGGCTGCCTCAGCAGATGTTGCCGTAATTTTTGTTGGTACCGATCAAAGTACCGGAAGAGAAGAATCTGACCGGTTTGCCATCACCTTGCCAGGCAATCAAAATGATTTGATTAAATCGGTTGCAGCGGTTAATCCAAATACCATTGTCGTTATTCAGGGAATGGGAATGGTTGAAGTGGAACAGATTAAAAACAATCCGAATGTGGCAGGAATCATCTTTACCGGCTACAATGGCCAGGCTCAGGGTACGGCGATCGCCAAAATATTGTTTGGCGAAGTAAATCCTGGCGGAAAAACAAGTCTGACCTGGTATAAATCACTTAAGGATTTACCTGATTTCAATGATTATACCTTAAGGGGCGAATCGGGCAAGAATGGCCGGACCTACATGTATTTCAACAAAGATGTTTCGTATGAATTCGGATACGGACTTTCATACACAACCTTCGAATACAGTAATTTCAGCATTAGTAAAAGCGACATTACACCGAATGATAAAATCACCATTCAGGCAGATGTGAAAAACACGGGTAGAGTTGACGGAGACGAAGTGGTTCAGGTTTATGTAAAGACTCCGGATAGCCCTGCATCGCTTGAAAGACCGATTAAACGATTAAAAGGATTCAAAAGAGTGACCATTGCTGCGGGCCAGACCAAAACTGTTGCAATAGATATCAACTGCGCAGATCTTTGGTTCTGGGATGCAAAAGGTAAACGGATCATGTTCGATCAGGGCAAATACATCTTTGAAATTGGCGCATCTTCAAAAGACATCAAAGGACAGGTTCAAGCCAACATGAGCGGCAATTACAAGCCGGTATTAAAGACCGTAGTTTCCGAGTGCGGCAGTGTAGTTTTAAAACCAGGAAATACCGTTGAAACCAGTGTTACTGCTTCCATGTCCGATGATAGTTTTTTTAATATCAAACAAGCGAAAGTCAGTTATAAAAGCAACAATCCTTCAGTTGCCTCGGTCGATGCAAACGGAAAAGTAACTGCTTCAGGTGTTGGAGCTGCCACGATCTTTGCCAGTGTAACTATTGATGGCACTACTGTTTCGAATAGTTATCCGTTAAAAGTGATGCCCGATCTCACTCCAAAATCAATTACTGTCGACGGAAAAAGCATTTCAGGATTTAATAAAGAGGTAAAAGCTTACAGTTATCTTTTAAGCAGTAAATCGAAAATTCCTGAGGTAAAAGCATCTGCAACAGGAAGTGCAATAACAGTGGATATTGAACAGGCAAAAGCCATTCCTGGAACGGCTGTGGTTAGGCTGATCGATAACATCACGCTGGAAAAAAATACCTATTATTTGAATTTTGACGGCACTTCGGTTAGCGATGAGTTCAATGATCCTTCTGTAGGTAAACAATGGGAATGGGTGCGCGAAAATCTGGCAACACACAGTCTGACAAAAAATTCAGGTTCACTCACCATCACGAGCGAAATTGGCGACATCTCCGAGGCTACCAATAATGCCAAAAATATGTTGCTGCAAAGTGCGAACAACGACTGGACTATCGAAACAAAACTGGTTTGCTCCAGAACACCTTCTCAGCCTGAGAATTCAGGAATTGTAGCCTATGAGAACGACGGAAATTTCGTCAAACTGATGTTCAGGGCCGTTGTAAAAACAACCCAGCAAAGGGGTGTTCAGCCCGGCACAATCGACCTGATGATCGAAGAAAACGGAATAGCAAAATCGGTGGCTTCCTTTAACCTGAAAAATGAAATTACAGGCACTAATTTTCTGTTCCTTAAACTGGAAAAGAAAGGAAGCATGTACACTGCTTCCTGGTCAACCGACGGTACCAAATTTGAAAAGCTGGGAACTGCCGATATGCTCTTAAAAGATATCAAAGCAGGCTTAATCGTTTGCGATGGAATAATCACCCAGTATATGAAAAGTACCTACTGGTTTAACTCGGATACGACAAAACCGGGTACACCTTTCGACGTAGCGTTCGATTATTTCCATATTGAAAACATTGGTTTAAAGTAGTTTATCAATCAATTTTTATGACAATTTAATTAATCTAAATATCTGAATCATGAAAAAGTATTTATTTGTCTCAGTTCTTCTCTTAGCAATATTTGGTTCGCCAAGTTTTGCTCAGTCTCCGGCAAGAGTTGTTGAAGATTTTAAACCGTCTTCGGTAAACCAACCCGGAAAAGAATTCCCGCAGGTCAATTCTGAAGGCCGTGTACGTACTCAGATTAAAGCACGCGATGCGCATAAAGTTCAACTGGATATTGGCGCTGTAAAATACGATCTGGTTAAGGATACCGCTGGCGTTTGGACCGGCGAGTCTGCTCCTCAGGACGAAGGTTTTCATTACTACCAGATTTGGGTTGACGGAGCTGCAGTTCCCGATCCCGGAAGCCTTTATTTCTTCGGTGCAGGTCGTTGGGGAAGCGGTATCGAAATTCCGGCGAAAGATCAGGATTTTTATGCCCTGAAGAATGTTCCTCACGGTGAGTTGCGCGAAGTACATTATTTCTCTGCGAGCTCTAACAGTGTACGTCATGCATTCATTTACACACCTCCCGGTTACGACAAAGACAATTCAAAACGCTACCCTGT
>JBAWZG010000367.1:0-3123 GCA_037143155.1 Bacteroidia bacterium | reverse complement strand
ACTCAAATGACCATTCAAAAAACCCTGTTCATATTACTTCTGACTTTACTGGTTTCGTCCTGTGCAAAGTCAGCTCACATTTTATTTTCAACCGAAACCGGGAATTTTAATTCCGGATGGGAATTCATAAAAGATCCTTCCGGTGAAATTTCTTCGGAACTCTTTCAAAAATCCGGTGAGAAAACAAGTGTGTGGCAAAAGGTTCGTTTGCCACACACTGCCAATATTGAAGCGGTCGATTCTGCGAACAAACAATGGCAGGGAATTGCCCGGTACCGTAAATTTTTTACCGTTCCGAAACAGTTCAAAGACAAAGCCGTTTCCCTGAATTTTGAGGCAGCCATGCAGGTCGCCAAAGTTTTCCTCAACGGAGAACTGATTCAAACCCATTCAGGCGGCTATTTGCCATTTCAGGTCAGACTGGATGGTAAGGTGAAATTTGGAAGTGAAAACTGCATCCTGATTGAACTCGACAACCGCGACAATCCGGTCGTTCCTCCGGGAAAACCATTGGCCACACTCGATTTCAACTATTACAGCGGAATCTATCGGAATGTGACCATCGAAGTGAAAGATAAGCTGCATATTTCTGATCCGGTGACGGCCAACCGGGTTGCCGGAGGTGGACTTCTGGTCACTTTCACCGATGTAACAGCACAATCGGCCAAAATCAATGTTCAGGTAGATGTCGAAAATGAAACGGAATCCGCATTGCCGGCCAGCCTGAAAATCAGTCTGAAAGATGCGGATGGAAAATCAGTTCTTTCTGAAACAATTGCAGAACAAACCGTTTCAGCATCAGGATTTGTTCAGTATAAACAACAATTTAAACTCGAAAGTCCAAAATTGTGGTCGCCCGAAAATCCGAATCTTTATCGTCTGAATGTAACAGTTCTGAACAAGAACATGTCGGTTGATTCACTTTCAGAAAAGATTGGAATCCGTACATTTTCGTTCTCGGCCAAAGATCGTTTTGTGCTGAACGGACAAAAGCTGAAACTGCGCGGAACCAACCGTCATCAGGAATATCCATACATCGGGAATGCACTTTCGGACAATGCCCAATACCGCGATGCTTATAAAATAAAGCAGGCCGGATTCAATTTCGTGCGCAGTTCCCATTATCCGCAATCTCCGGCCTATTTGGCTGCATGCGATGAACTTGGAATTCTGGTGATAGATGCTATCCCGGGATGGCAGTTTGTTGGGAATGAAGAATTTCAAAACAACAGCATTCGCGATGCCCGTCAAATGGTTCGTCGCGACCGCAATCATCCCTCCATCATTTTATGGGAAGCATCGCTGAACGAATCGGGAATGCCAAAACAGTACATGGAGCGTGCACATCAGGCGGTACACGAAGAACTGCCGGTTGCTGATGTTTATACCTGCGGTTGGATCGACGAGGTTTATGATGTGTTTATTCCGGCCCGCCAACACGCCAAAGCACCTGATTACTGGAATAAATACTCCAAAGACAAACCGATGCTGATTGCTGAATATGGCGACTGGGAATATTATGCACAGAATGCCGGGTTCAACCAAACTGCCTACGGAAATTTACAGACAGAAGAACGAAATTCGCGCCAGTTAAGGGGAGCGGGTCAGAAACGAATGGCCCAGCAGGCGCTTAATTATCAGGAATCGCACAATGACAACCTCAATGGTCCGGCCGCCGGAGATGCCAACTGGCTGATGTTCGATTACAAACGTGGATACGCCCCGGACATTGAATCCTCCGGAATCATGGACATTTTCAGGTTACCAAAATTTGCTTTTTATTTTTATGCCAGTCAGGCAGAAAAGGCTGAACCGATGATTTTCATCGCCAATTTCTGGAACGATCCTAAATTCAAAGAAGTGAAAGTTTACAGCAATTGCGACGAATTGGAATTGTCTCTGAACGGAAAAGTAATCGCACGCCAGAAAGCCGATCATGACCGGAATTCAACTAATCTGAAACATCCGCCATTCACGTTTTCCGTTCCTGAATTTGTGGCCGGAAAGCTGGAAGCAAGAGGATTTCTTTCAGGAAAAGAAGCAATAAAAACCGAACGGAAAACTCCGGGAGCAGCGGCAAGGATTAATTTGTTGATTGATCAGAGCGGCAAAGAATTGCAGGCGGGCAAAAATGATGTGGTCTTTGTTTATGCTTCGGTAACCGATGCAGAAGGAACAGTTATTCCGGATGATAACCACCCGATAGCTTTCACAGTTGAAGGCGATGCCGAATTGATTGGCGATAATCCGCGAAAAGCTGAAGCAGGTATTTCAACGATTTTACTGAGAGAGGGAAAAACTTCAGGAGTTATAAAGATTAAGGCTTCTGGTGATGGTTTGACTTCAGGAGAAATGGCGATCAAAATTCATTAAATAGTGGTTTTTATTCCTAACAACTGTGCAAATGAAGTTCAGATTATTAAAATTCGTTCTGCTATTCGAATTACTAATTGGCTGTAGTCCAAGAATACAGGTTTCCATGGTGAACCAGGCATCGCCCGAATTAAAAACTATAAAATTTGAGGCAAAAGGGATCTATCCGGAACCAGTAGTCAAGTTTTTTATCAAAAAAATTAAGACTCCGGATAAAATAAAAATTACCAGTGGAATTGAATTGTATAAGATTTCATATTATACAAAAGATGAGAAGAATGAGAGAATATTGGTTTCAGGATTGCTGGCATTTCCGAGGAATAAGAAGATAAAAGGAATTGTCAGTTACCAGCATGGAACAAATAACGACCGGAATAATGCGCCGTCCCAGCCTTCCCCGGATGAAGGATTGGCAATTGCTGCCATTTTTGCTGGCGGAGGATATATCTGCATGGCACCTGACTATATCGGATTTGGCGTTTCAAACGAAATTCATACTTACCTTCATGTGGAAACAACGGTCAATGCAGTGGTCGATTTCTTAAAAGTGGGTTCAGAAATCTGCACAGTCTTAAACGGAAATAAGATCAATAATCTTTTCCTGGTCGGAATGTCGCAAGGAGGTCATGCAACTGCCGCTGTTCATCGGTATATCGAATTGCATCCCATCAATGGTTTAAATCTCGTTGCTTCTTCAGCAATTTCCGGTGCCTATAATCTGAAAGAAATCAGCATTCCATACGCCATTGA
>JBAWZG010000366.1:0-3135 GCA_037143155.1 Bacteroidia bacterium | reverse complement strand
AATGATTTGATACCTGCGATTTCAGGATTTATCCTGAATAAATAATCTTTAAGAAAGATGTGTTCGTAACGATTTCGATATGAATAATAGGAGAGGGTGAAGCTATGGCAAAGAAAAAATCATTTGTATTGCGCATCGAACCTGATGTTTATGATGCCATTGAAAAATGGGCCGCTCAGGAATTTCGCAGTGCAAACGGACAGATTGAGTGGATTATTACCAAGGCATTATCAGATGCGCGGCGAACAGTTATCAAGAGTATTAAAGTGGAACCGAATACTGAGAACGAATAGATAAGTGAAAGTAATGTGCCGTCATATGTAGCCATTTAATAACCATTACTGGTTTTTATGAATGACAAAAAGCGAATGACGACAAATCACATTTTGAATTTTTAACTTTTCTAATCATGGAACAATCAAAGTATCATTGCCCCAAATGTGGTAATGTAAAGGCTGAAGCAGATGTTATTCGCACAACAGGGAACGGCTTCTCCAGGTTTTTCAATATTCAGAATAGAAAATTTACAGTGATAACCTGCACGAAATGCCAGTACAGCGAGTTTTACAAAGGCACAGTCAGTAGTTTAGGCAATATTGCCGATTTTTTGATTGGTTGAACAAGGCGGTTTAAATTTACTTTAAATTCGTTGAATATGCATTCAGTCTGATGGCAAACACCATTCGTTTAGATTAATTTTGAATCAGTTTTTTACTAATCAAATTTAACTCTAAATACTTATGAGTATTAGCGCATTGCAATCGGAAAGGGCAAAATATCAGCCAAAACTTCCAAATTCATTAAAATCGTATGTAAAACTGGTTGAAGGTGAAAAGACCCAGTCAGTTGCCGATCAAAAGGACATTAAGGAACTTTTTCCCAACACATATGGCATGCCACTGATTAATTTCGAGGCAAGCAATGAGAAAAAAGCTTATTCTGCGGTGAATGTTGGAGTAATTCTTTCCGGAGGACAGGCTCCTGGCGGTCACAATGTGATTTCAGGGATTTTCGACGGCATTAAAAATCTCAATCCGGAAAGTAAATTGTATGGATTCTTGGGCGGCCCCGGAGGTTTGGTGGATCACCAATACATTGAACTTACTTCTGAATTTATTGACGAATACCGCAATACCGGTGGATTCGACATCATCGGATCAGGACGTACCAAACTCGAAGAAACTGCTCAGTATGACAAAGGCACCGAGATTATGAAGCAGTTGAATATTCAGGCGCTGATCATTATTGGTGGCGACGACAGCAATACCAATGCCTGTGTTTTGGCTGAATATTATGCTGCAAATAATTCCGGAATTCAGGTCATTGGTTGTCCTAAAACAATCGATGGTGATCTGAAAAATGATATGATCGAAACCTCATTTGGCTTCGATACCGCAACAAAAGTATATTCCGAACTGATTGGCAACATCGAGCGTGATGCCAATTCCGCCAAAAAGTATTGGCACTTTATCAAGCTTATGGGCCGCTCGGCTTCTCACATTGGCCTGGAATGTGCATTGCAAACTCAGCCAAATATTACCTTGATTTCGGAAGAAGTGGAATTGAAGAAACAGACTTTGAGTGAAATCGTTGATTATATGGCCGGTATTATTGCCCGACGTGCATCAAACGGTGAAAATTTCGGAGTGGCATTAATTCCGGAAGGATTGGTCGAATTCGTTCCTGAAATGAAATCCTTGATTTCGGAACTGAACGATTTGCTTGTCGAAGGTTCAGAATCCGAACAAAAATTCAAATCATTTACAAGTAAATCTGAAGGTCGTGCTTTTGTTGCAGGCATTTTATCTCCAGAATCTGCCAAAGTTTACACTCTGCTTCCATCAGGAATTGCGGATCAGTTAACGCTCGATCGTGATCCTCACGGAAATGTTCAGGTATCGTTAATTGAAACCGAAAAACTTTTAGGTGAAATGGTGAAAACTCGCCTTGGTGAAATGAAGAAAACAGGTGATTTCAAAGGCAAATTCAGTACACAGTATCACTTCTTTGGTTATGAAGGACGCTGTGCCGCGCCATCGAACTTTGATGCCGACTATTGTTATTCTTTAGGTTACAACGCTTCATTCCTGATTGCTGAAGGCAAAACCGGATATATGTCATCTGTTCGCAACCTGACTGCTCCTGCAGCTGAATGGATTGCAGGCGGTGTTCCGGTAACCATGATGATGAATATGGAACGTCGGCATGGTCATATGAAAGCAGTTATTCAAAAAGCTTTGGTTGAATTGGACAATGCTCCGTTTAAATACCTTGCAGCAAACCGCGAAAAATGGGCCATCGAAACTTCTTTTGTTTATCCGGGACCAATCCAATACTGGGGACCGACTGAAGTTTGTGATCATCCAACCAAAACCATTACTTTGGAACGGGCAAAATAATATCCATCAGTTTAAACAGAAAGCCCCGGAAGTAATTTCGGGGCTTTCTGTTTAAAAGTGGGAGTGCGACTACAAGTCGCGCCCCCTCTTTCCTCAGAATCTTTATTTCTTTACCGAAAGGTACTTCTCGATATTATCCACAAACATCTTTTTTGTTTCTTCTTTTGTCTGGGCAATTCCTGACATCATAGTAGGCTTTCCATTGGCCGGAATATACAGAAATGCCGGAATCCCCGTAATACCAAAAACCTGGGCCAGTTCGTGTTCCTGATCAGTATTGACCTTATATATCAGAATCTTTCCGGCGTATTCGATTCCTATTTCGTCGAGTATCGGACTTGCAATTTTGCATGGTCCACACCAGTCAGCATAAAAATCCACAATCGCCGGTTTACTTCCGAGGTATTTCCAGTCGTTTGGCGATTTGGAATAATCCCAAACCTTCTTAATAAATAGGGCAGTGGTTAGTTTTTCTGAACCACTGGAATCACTGGATATCGAAGTTGAACTTGAGATTTCAGGTTGTTTATTTCTGCTGAGATTGCCATTTCCACATGCCGAAAGTATAAAAGTTGCCGCCGCCAAAGTCAGGATTAATTCTTTCATAGCCGATTACTTTGCATTAAGAAATGTAAATATATGTTCCTGTTTTAACAATTGCTATACCTGACTTGTTTTTCATCCTGAATGGATTTTGAAAATAAAGTTGTAATCAACGCAACCAAAATTCATGTAT
>JBAWZG010000365.1:0-3137 GCA_037143155.1 Bacteroidia bacterium | reverse complement strand
ATCGGTTTGTTTTCCCTGAAATTTAATAACTGTGCTTTGTAGTAGGGTAAACTTGCCACTTTTTTCGCAGTTAATACCGAATCCATGTACTGGTAAGATTTTGAAACATCAGCTTTATATGGACAATCTTTGTAAAACTGATTGTATTCAATAAATTTTATCGAGCGTAATCTGGCCTCATAACTCCAGAGTTCGGAAAGAATATCTCGCACTTTTATTGCCTGTTTGTATTGTGCTGTAGCAGGAAATTCAGCCAGATTGATCCCTTTTTTCAAAACAGAATCCGGAAAACATCCTATTAATTGTCCATCAATCAGTAAATTATACTTTCCCGATTGAAGCATTGGGAGCTTTAGTATTTCCTGATTCAATGCAGTGTTGAAAGGAATCAGTTTCAGTGCATCCATCTGTGCAGCAACCATCGGGAAAGGAAGTGCATTTTCTTTTACCGAAAAACTCCAATTTTTTGAATCATTCTTCAGCGAGCTAATTTCACAGTTTTTACTCCGTTTATTGCTGGTTTTACTATCTTTTTCAATATCAATGTACGAAACAACAGCAGGCATTCCGGTCGATTTCAAAAATTGATATGCCATAATTAAATGACCCACGGAACCCGGATGGACTCTGTCATTACCGATAATGGTTGCTTTGGGGTTTTGTTTTTGAATATCCAGATTCAGATTATTCATCAATGTCCAGTAATCCACAATTGGTAATTTATATTGCTGCGCCAGTATTTCTATAAAATCAGCACATGCTTTCAGGGCATCATTCACTCCAAGATTGTTAGCTGTGGCAATAGTGGCGGTTTGGTCGTAAATACTGGGTTTCTGGAGGATAACTTTTATGTCCTTGGACAAAAAAAACTGAACAATTTTTTCCAGATTGACTTTGTATTTTGCAATTGCTTCCTGCCTCAGTCGCAATGTATCAGCATTAAAACTTGGTTTCGCACTATACAACCAGCGCTGAACATCATTCATCCCAATCATTATCACCACCTGCGTTGGGTTATGAATGAGAATATCATCGTCCATTCGGTTCAAAATGCCCTGAGTTACATCTCCGGCCACGCCACAATTAAAGAAACTGACTTGCTGATTTGGAAAGCGGGTTACCTGAAACAAGGAAATATTGTGGTGAAACTCTCCACTGTGCGTAATGCTGTTTCCAACAAAACAAACTCTGTCTCCGTCTTTAAAAAAGCGGGTCTCTTGTGCTGACAGATAACTAACTATGAAAGAGATTAATAAGAATGCTATTTGTTTTTTCATTGAAAAAAATTAGTTGCTGATTTTTACTTCTTTTACCTGGCTTCCCGAGCAAGCGCTGAAATCCAACGGTGAACCGTTGATAGCTGTTAGTTTCAGGTTTTCTAATAAAAAGTCGGAACAATTACTGAATTGCAACAAGGCAGAGGGTTTGCCATCAATACCTACGCCAGGCAGGAGAATGTCAAACGCATTGGAATTGCCGTTTATGGTGCCACCACCTTTTATGCTGAATTTTTTTGCATCGCGTGCACAAATCAATCCGCTAAATTTTCGATCAGCAGTCTTATAATCATTAGGATATGGCGAACCAAACAATACGGTAGCAGAATCAAGCTGCAAGCTTACATTATCTTTCAATATTATCCGTCCAATACAATAACGACCTGCACCAAATAACACTGTTCCTCCACCTTTATTAGCGCAGAAATCAATGGCTTTCTGAACCAGAGCAGTCAACATACGTGATTCATTAGCCAACCAACGCAAGTCGTTTGGCGGTGTTCCAGCAGGTGCAATCAGTTTACGATACGGCAGATAATCGGATGGTAAAATGGTTTTTGGATTATCCACATGACCCGTTTTGCGACAACCAGGCCCGGGTTTTCCATCTCCTAAATCTGCTGCTTCCGATTGTGCCAGTTTTTCCAATCTTGCTACAATATCAGGATGCTGAGCTGCCACATTATTTTTTTCGCTTTGGTCTGTTTTAAGGTTGTACAATTCTGGTGTTTTCAGAAAATGACCATCTTCCTCTTTACGAATAAGTTTCCAGTCGCCTTCACGAATTGCTTCAAGGTCATAGTTGAGGTAATAATTAAAGTGAGTTCGAGGTGCTTTGGCATTGGCTTCTCCCGAAAGTTGTGTCCATAGGTTTACGCCATCAATTTTGCGGTCGGTGGGCATTTTTCCACCCGCCAGCTTTACAAGTGTGGGTAAAATATCCATGTTTGAAGTAATGGCATCACAACTTGTACCGGCTTTAATTTTGCCAGGCCACCAAGCAATGGTCGGTACACGCAGACCACCTTCGTAAACGGTGTGTTTAACTCCACGGAATGGCAAATTACTTCCACCTTTTTGGCTACGACCCTGCATTGGGAAAGGTGAACCGTTATCGGAAGTAAAAATCACCATGGTATTTTCGTCCAACCCTTCTTTTCGTAAAGCATTCAACACTTCGCCAACACTCCAATCTGTCTCTTCCACCCAATCGGCCAGTTCGCCATTTCCCGTACGCCCACTAAATTTTTTTGAAGGATGAAATGGTACATGCACTGCATTATGAGCCAGATACAAAAAGAACGGACGATTCTTGTTTTCGTGAATAAACCGAACAGATTCTTTGGTATAATCTTCAATCAAAGCTTCCTGCTCATCAGTTTTTACCTGTTTCAACACTTTGTTATTCCGCAAAAGTGGTAATGGCGGCATGGGTTCATTCTGACGCGGGTCGGATGTTGCCTCACATTGGGATTTTCCACCATCTTCACGCGGACTCATATCGTTGGAGTACGGCAAACCATAATAATAGTCAAAACCATGACGATTGGGCATAAATTCAGGTGCATCACCTAAATGCCACTTGCCAATGCAAGCTGTTTTATAACCCTGAGTTTTCAGCAATTCAGCCACCGTTAGTTCATTCGGATTTATTCCTTTCTTATCTGCAGGCATAAAAACGCCTTCGGGCATACCGGCACGGATAGGATAACTTCCGGTCATTAATGCCATGCGCGAAGGTGAACTTATGGGACAAGCATAAAAACTAGTCATCATCATTCCTTCGGCAGCCATTTTATCTAAGTTAGGCGTTCTTTGGGTAGTTGCACCGAATGGTCCAATATCACAATAACCCATATC
>JBAWZG010000364.1:0-3148 GCA_037143155.1 Bacteroidia bacterium | reverse complement strand
TATCTATAATTACTTTTGCCGGAAATAAAAACGAATCCTATTTTGGTTGCACGGGCCAAATGAGTTATCAATGAAAATGTTGCCATGGGAGCAGATCTAAATCAAAACAAACAATTTTTACTCGATCAGCGGTATTTAAAAATGGCTGTTGTCTGGGCACAAAATTCGTATTGCAAACGGCGCCAGGTAGGCGCTTTGCTTGTAAAAGACAAAATGATTATTTCTGATGGGTACAACGGTACTCCTTCAGGATTTGAAAATAATTGCGAGGACGAAAACAACCGGACGTTTCCATATGTTTTACATGCCGAAGCAAATGCGATTACGAAAGTTGCCAAATCGAACAACAGCAGTGAGGGAGCTACACTTTACGTTACTTCATCACCTTGCCTTGAATGCTCAAAACTGATTATTCAGGCGGGCATAAAAAGGGTGGTGTTCTATGACAATTACCATATGGCAGATGGAATAGAGTTGCTTGAGAAAGCCCATATTGAAGTCTTTCAGGTTGAGTTGGATTCATAAAAAATAAATCAATGATAAATAATAAATACAAAGTATATATCCCGGTTTTACTTGCAATTGCATTGGCCGCCGGCATTTTAATAGGTAACAGGCTGACAAGAAATTCCGGATCAAATGCTTCTTTATTATCGACCTCAAAATCGAATAAGTTGAATGACATTATTGATTTGATTCAGAATGCCTATGTTGATTCGATTTCGACCGATTCGCTGGTTGAGAAAACTATTCCACAGCTGCTTAAAAACCTCGATCCGCACACAACCTACATTCCGGCCAAAGAGTTGGGTGGAGTGGAAGAAGAAATGCGGGGAAATTTTGGAGGAATTGGTGTCCAGTTTTCCATTCAGAATGACACCGTGATGGTGGTTGACGTAATTTCAGGAGGTCCGTCGTCGAAACTGGGAATTTTGCAGGGCGACCGAATTGTCACTGTTAACGATACTTTGCTTGCCGGAAAGGGCATTAAAAACGAGAAGGTACTTTCGAAACTCCGGGGCGAAAAAGGAACAAAGGTTCGTGTTGGAATAAAACGCAAAGGATTCAAGGAATTAATCGCCTTTGAAATTACCCGTGGTGATATTCCGATTTACAGTGTGGATGTCAGCTATATGATTAATCAAACAACAGGCTATATCAAGGTTAGCCGCTTCGGAGAAAAGACCTACGAGGAATTTATGGCTGGCATGGAAAAACTTCAGGCATTGGGCCTGAAAAGTGTGATCGTTGATTTGCGGGGAAATCCGGGAGGATATCTGAATGCAGTCATTAAAATGGTCAACGAGTTTTTAGATAAAGGTGAATTAATTGTATATACGCAGGGCAATTCACAGGCACGAAAAACCTATCAGGCTGATAGTCGTGGGAAATTTCGCGACATACGAATTGAAGTACTCATTGATGATTTTTCGGCTTCGGCCAGCGAAATTTTTGCAGGCGCCATTCAGGATAACGACCGGGGATGGATTGTCGGACACCGGTCGTTCGGGAAAGGCCTTGTTCAGGAACAAATCCCTTTTAACGATGGAAGTGCAATCCGCCTGACTGTTGCCCGGTATTATACACCAAGTGGCCGATGCATACAAAAACCTTACAACAAAGGAACCGACGAATATTATAAAGACATCATGACGCGGGCCATTCATGGCGATTCGCAGAAGGCCGACAGCATAAAGTATTCGGATACAGTGAAGTACAAAACACTTTCCGGACGCATTGTACATGGCGGAGGCGGAATTATGCCTGATTATTTTGTGCCATCGGATACATTGGGATATTCTCCGTATTATGCAAAAATTACCCAGAAAGGTCTGGTTTACCAGTTTGCCCTCAATTATGCAGATTCAAAACGCAAAGAACTTTCAAAACTTACCAGTTCAGTTGATTTTGAAACACATTTTCAAGGAATTGATATCCTTAAACTGTTTCAGGATTTTGCCGACAAGAAGGGAGTTAAATCAAATGCCAAAGACCTGAAAACATCGTCGAAGATAATTGATTATCAGATTAAAGCTTACATTGCCCGGAACATCATCGGGGAAGATGGTTTCTATCCGATTATCAAAAATATTGACAAGACTTTACTTGAAGCGATCGACAAATCCAAACTTCCGATTCAACAAAATTTGAATACTGCTGTAACAAAATGAACGCCTGATCGTCTTACAAAGCAAAAGTAAGCGAATAAGCATGCATGTAAAGGAGTACAACCAATCTGTTGACCTGTATTCGGATAACGTTTTCCGATTTATCCTGAAAAATATCCGGGACGAAGAGCGCGCACGCGATATCGTTCAGGATAGCTACGAGAAATTGTGGCGGAACGCTGAAAATGTGAATTTCGAAAAGGTAAAATCCTACTTGTTTACGACTGCTTATCACACCATGATTGATGTGCTCCGGAAAGATAAACGCCAGGTATCTATGGAAGATTATCAGATTCCGGAAGAAATGCACGACGAACAATACTCCGATCTTTCTGAAATATTGAATGAAGCAGTTGAACGGTTGCCCGAAATACAGCGGTCGGTTGTTTTACTGCGCGATTACGAAGGATATTCCTACAAGGAAATTGGCGATATCACTTTATTGAGTGAAGCTCAGGTAAAGGTTTACATCTACCGCGCCCGGGTTTTTCTGAAAAATTACATCGGTAAAATGGATTTGGTGCTATGAAAATAACCAGAGAAAATTACGAACCTTTCTTTTTAGATTACCTTGAAAATAATCTGAAGGAGGAACTGATTGACCAATTTCTGGATTTCCTGGAACAAAATCCAGATCTGAAAGAAGAGTTGCATTTGTTCGACAGCCTTAATTTGTCGGAAGAGAAAATCATTTTTTCAGGAAAAAATCATTTGTACAAGAGTGTATCTGATGAAAAGGTTGCGCTCGAAAACAGGTTTATTGCCTGTTTAGAAGGCGATTTGGAAGATTCGGAACGTCATTCGTTCGAGGATTATCTGGGCACTCGGCCCGAACTGCAGCAGGAATTGAAGTTATTTGCCAAAACACGCCTGATTCCTGATCCTGCTATTAAATTTCCAGAAAAACAGAACTTAAAACGGAAATCGGGATCGGTCACTTTACTGAACTGGCTGGTTCGGGCAGCTGCCGTGGTTTTGCT
>JBAWZG010000363.1:0-3167 GCA_037143155.1 Bacteroidia bacterium | reverse complement strand
CCATCCCCAATGTTGAAGTGGTCGCCGTTGTTGGCCTTCCAATCGAAGCGGCTCAAGCCTTTGCCGATAAATATGGCATTAAGGAAGCAACTACTTATGTTTCAACCTTATATAACCGCAAAGATATTGATGCAGTGGTCATTGGAACTCCCAATAAGTTTCATGCACCGTTTGCCATCGAATTCCTGAACAACGGGAAAGATGTATTTCTGGAAAAACCAATGGCCATGAGCGCTGAAGAAGGTTTGACCGTCAAAAAAGCTGCCGATGCCAACAGTAAATTGGTGATGGTTGGCCACATGTGGCGCTTTGATACCGATGTCAATTACGTGAAAAGTGTCGTCGATGCTGGTGAACTGGGATCGATCGTCAAGACCAAAGGCTATGGAATCCATGAGAATTGGGGACCGTCAGGATGGTTTTCCCAAAAAGAACTTGCCGGTGGCGGCGCTTTAGCCGACATGGGCGTTCATGCGATTGATACGGTTCGGTATATTCTTGGTGATCCAAAACCGGTGAAAGTTTACGCTAAAATCGGAACCCATTACGGAAATTACGATGTGGATGATTCCGGAATCATCATGATTTCATGGGATAATGGCACCGAATCGATCATCGAAAGCGGATGGTGGCAGCCACACATGGATGGTCCTGAAGCAGCTACCGGATTATACGGAACAAAAGGATATGCGAATGTATTTCCAACTTACCTGAAATACAAAGTGAGTGGCGTTCCTGGAAAATTTGACGCCAAATTACCGGTTCGAACCGAACATTGTGAACAAGCAATGTACACCCGCCAGATGGAACATTATATGGACTGTGTCCGCTCAAGGAAACAACCGGTTCCCGGATTTGCAGAAGGTCAGCTGATTCTTGATATTGTTGATGCAGCCTACAAATCTTCCGAAACAGGAGAAGTTGTGAATCTATAGCTGTAGAATTAATCCTTGCTTTTAACGCTGAAAGTTCGGTACCCGCAGATCAAAAAGCCATTGAATAGGGCAGCAATTTAAACTGACTAACAAATAAATCATGAAGAAAAGAAATCTATGGATTGGAGTGCTGTTCCTGGTTTCAGCTCAGCTGCTCATCCAGGCTTGTGTCGGAAAAGAACAAAAGACACCACAGTTAGGCAAGGACAAAATCGAATCGGTGATTGCTGCAATGACTCCGGAAGAAAAGGTTGGAATGACCGTTGGCGATGGTAAATTCCTGCAAACAAGTGATTCAAAAAATGCAGAGCAAGGCGCCGGAATCATCATTGCCAACCAAAATTCGAAGATGGTCATTCCAAGGCTTTCTGTTTGGTCTTCGGCTTTTTCTGACGGGCCTTCGGGATTGAACCGTGATCCGCATCCTGCCGGTGCAACCGAATTTTCATATACAACTGCATTCCCAACGTCAACCTGTATGGCTGCAAGCTGGAACACTGAACTGATTGAGCAAATGGGGAAGGCTTTCGGCAATGAAGTCTTGGAGTACGACTACGATGTGATTTTGATGCCGGCACTGAACCTGCATAGGAATCCAAAAGATGGCCGCTGTTTCGAGTACTATTCAGAAGATCCTTTGCTCTCCGGAAAAATGGCTGCATCAGTAGTCCGGGGTCTTCAATCCAATGGAATCGGAGCCACATTGAAACATTTTGCTGCTCATAACCAGCAGACAAACCGGAGAATCTACAATGCAGTAATGAGTCAACGTGCTTTGCGCGAAATTTATTTGCGTGGGTTTGAAATTGCTGTAAAAGAAGCTAATCCTGCCGCAATCATGACATCGTACAACAAGTTAAACGGCCACTATACAGCGGAATCGCCTCAACTGTTAAATGATATTGTACGTGAGGAATGGGGATTTAAAGGACTTTTTGTTACCGATTGGGATGGTTCGGGAAGTGCTGTTGCCAAGGTGCGGGCAGGAAACAACTTGCTGATGAGTGGCAATATGGATGAGGTAAACGAATTGACTTCGGCCCTCAAGGATAAATCGCTGGATGAAACCACACTCGATAAAAACCTGGTATCAAACATGCAGCTTAAACTCAATTCGCCGCGTGCCAAAGGCTATAAACCTTCGTTTAAACCCGATTTGGAAGCACATGCCAAAATTGCCCGTGAAGCAGCTTCCGAAGGGATGGTTTTACTCAAAAACGAGAAGCAAACTCTACCGTTCAAGGAGGTTAAAAGAGTTGCTGTGTTTGGAAAAATTGCTTATTACCTGATTGAAGCCGGAACCGGAAGCGGGGGAATCAGGAGTAATAAATATGCAGTTTCAGTAAACGAAGGTCTCAAAGCAGCAGGATTTCAGGTAGTAAAAGAACTGGAGGATACCTATACTGCATTCAATAAAGATATTATCGAGAAAAACCTGGTGCCTGACTTTTTCAACACACCCCAGATGCTGTCTGATAATGGAATTAAAGATGGTAAAGCGCCGGGACATTTCAAGAAGAGATTAATTCCGTTCCACGATGAAATGCCAATTTCAAAGTCTGAAATTGAAAAACAAGTTCCCAATTCAGATATTGCAGTTATCACAATCGGCCGAAGTGGTGGAGAAAACTATGAAAATGGCTATTTGCCCACCACTGCACTCGAAATTGAAATGGTAAAAAATGTTTGCGAAACTTATCATGCTGCGGGGAAGAAAGTTGTAGTGGTTCTCAATGTTGGTGATGTTTGCGAAACAGCCAGCTGGCGCGACTATCCGGATGCAATTCTCGTAGCCTGGCAACCAGGTCAGGAAGGTGGCCATGCGGTTGCCGATATCCTGAAAGGTGCAGTTAATCCATCGGGAAAATTGCCTGATTCCTTCCCAATAAAATATGAAGATGTTCCTTCAGCAAGTACTTTCCCTGGCGAACCTGCTGTTAATCCGATTAATTCATTCTACAAAGAAGGCATTTATGTAGGATACCGCTATTACGATACATTTAAAGTTCCGACAGCTTATGAATTTGGCTACGGAATGTCATATACCAATTTTGAATACTCCGATTTGAAATTGAGCAGTGCCAGTTTTACCGATAAAATGCAAGTTACCGTAACCATCAAAAATACAGGGAAAGTTGCCGGTAAGGAAGTTGTTCAGCTTTACCTTTCAGCTCCAACTTCCGGACTTGAAAAACCTGATCAGGAATTGAAAGGGTTTGCCAAAACAAAATT
>JBAWZG010000362.1:0-3195 GCA_037143155.1 Bacteroidia bacterium | reverse complement strand
CGGGTAAAACAAGTTCCGGATCCATTGGCCACTATCGGCGGAAAAAACAGTGGAAATCTGAAAAAGGAAGAATTAATGGCTGAAGATGGAATATTTGCTGAACTGAAGGATTTCGATTTCGATTTGAAATTCAAGGTTACGCAATTTGATGTTAACTATACGGGGGCAGGTGGATACTCAAAAGTTGATAAAGCGACAAGTAACCGCTTTACCCAGGAACAAAAAGATCACTTCAGCAAATTGACACAGGGAAGTATAATCTTTATCGACAATATTATGGCGAAAGGGGATGACGGTACCAACCGCCCACTAGCCAATATCAGTTTTAAAATAAAATAGTCATGAAAAAGGCATTTATATTCATCGGAGTATTGGCTCTGTTGGTTGTAGCAACCAGGCACGAAGCAAAAGCACAGATTGTTGATGGCGCATACTCGCGCACCGACCTTGCCAAACGCAAGCCCACCCCACTTCCCTATGTAAGAGAAGCGGATGTGATGTGGAAAAAGAGAGTTTGGCGGATCATTGACCTTCGCGAAAAAATAAACCAGTCTTTATATTTTCCTACAGTACCAATGGATGGAAGATCCAATTTTGTTAGTCTTCTCATCCAGGGAATAAAAGATGGTAAATTGACCGCCTACGACGCAAAAGATGACGATGAATTTAAAATTCCAATGACTTTTGATCAGGTAAAAGAAGCTTTTGGTGCAACCACCCGCACTAAAATGGTTAGAGACATTGACACCGGCGAAATGAAGCCGAAAGAAGTCAAAGGGGAAATCCTAACTGAAGTAATTAAACAATTCATGGTGAAGGAAGACTGGTATTTCGACAAGCAGACCTCTACTATGAATGTCAGAATAATTGGAATCTGTCCTATTCGTGAATTTTACCGCGATAACGATGTTAATCAGGAAGATGTTCAACGTCGTCAGGTTTTCTGGATTTATTATCCTGAAGCCCGCGATTTACTTGCTGCCAACGATGTTTTCAATGATCAGAACACAGCCCGCAATTCTTCATTCGACGATATTCTTCTGAAAAGAAAATTCAATTCCTATATTGTAAAGGAGGAAAATATCTATAACAACCGTGCCATCAGCCAGTATATGAGCGGTAAGGATGCCATGCTCGAAAGTAAAAAAATCGAAAACTCAATTTTCGATTACGAACAAAACCTTTGGGAATATTAGTCTCCGAAAACATAAGTTAAAGCCTTATGGGAAAACTCCTGATAAGGCTTTTTTTTTGAAGTGTCAATATGTATAAAATTCTGATCATAAGTTTGTTCGCCACTCTCCTATTCGGTTCATGTAACCGCGATTGGACGAGCCAGCTCACAAGCGCCCAGGACAGAAAACCTTATTTTGAACCCATTCCTTACGGAATGAATTTCATCAAACAGGGAAGCATAAATATTGGCCCTTCGGAACAGGAGGCAGACCAGGCCGCTACGCCAGTAAAAACGGTTTCAGTGCCATCCTTCTGGATGGATGATACCGAAATTACAAACAATGAATATCGGCAATTTGTATTTTGGGTCAGAGATTCCATTGCACGGCAATTACTATCCGAAACTGTTCCGGAATTTCTGATTTCGGAAGGTAAAAAAGGTGAAGTCATTGACAACCCCAGATTGAGCTGGGTTGAACCAATCGAATGGAAGAATCCTGATTACCAAACAGTTCTTGAACAAATGTTTATACCTGAAAACGAGCGTTTTTTTAAGACTAAGGAACTCGACACCCGAAAACTTAATTTTGAGTATTACTGGGTTGATTTCAAGCAAGCTGCAAAACGCTCGAACAGCTACAATTTTAAAACTCAAAGTTATACAGGCGGAACTTTTGTTGATGCTGCTGGCAAAGTAAACCCGGTTCAAAACCGTTCATCCTTCCTGATGCGTGAATCGACACCGGTTTACCCTGACACCCTGGTTTGGATGCGCGATTTTACCTTCTCATACAACGAACCTTTGACCGAAAAATACTTTAGTCATGTGGCATACGACGACTATCCGGTTGTTGGTGTAACCTGGCAACAAGCTAAAGCATTCTGCAACTGGCGCACCAAACAGCTGAATACGTTTCAGGAAATGATTAAAAATCCCGGAGTAATGGATTACCGCCTGCCTTCGGAAGTTGAATGGGAATACGCTGCACGTGGAGGTCATCAAATGACACTATATCCCTGGGGAAGCTATTACACAAGAAATCAGGAAGGCAGTTTTTTGGCGAACTTTAAACCGATGCGGGGAAATTATGTGGCGGATAGCCGTAAGAATATTGCCACCGAAAAAGTTGCCAACTTTTTGCCCAATGCTTACGGTCTTTACGATATGGCCGGAAATGTTGCGGAATGGACTTCAAATGCCTACGACGAATCGGCTTATGAAATCATCAGCGATTTCAGTCCTGATTTTCAATACAATGCCAAGCCAGACGATCAGCCAGCCCTAAAACGAAAAGTAATCCGCGGTGGTTCGTGGAAAGATATTTCCTATTATCTTCAGGTTTCAACCCGGAGTTATGAGTATCAGGATTCAGCAAAGTCGTATATCGGTTTCCGGTGTGTCAGGAGTACTTTTAAACCGAAATATTACGATTAAAATTATCCTTTTCATCTTACCTGACCCTTAAGTTCAAAGTTTCTGTAGGCTATTTTAGTCCGAAACCTTTCCTCCTTTATTAAACCAGTTGACAATTATATCAATATCACTTGCCGAAAGACTTCCTCCCTGAGGCATTCTTCTGTTTGTTGGAGACGCAGGATCAGCAACAGCTCTCTTGATGGCACTATATAACGAAGAAATGTCAGAATCAGTATCGAATTTAGTTGGTCGTCCGGCCCATGTTCCACTGGAACTATGACACGTTAGACAATTATTGGCAACGATAGTTTTAACTGCGGGAAAATATTTGTCATTACCTGGCTGGGTTAGATTACTGTCTTTTTTACTACATGAGGAAATGAGGAATAACAGGATAAACACTGCTAAGGTCAAAAACGAGGCTGTAATTTTCATGATGCTTAAATTTTGTGATGTATAAAATAAAAGATGAACATCTGGTCCTTCAGGTTGCGTGATCATTTTCTACGAAACCACCTGAAAGTTGAAAAATCCTGAGAAATAGGTGCTTTCAACTATAAATCAATCGGGCATAAAAAAAGCTCCGGAAATATATCCAGAGC
>JBAWZG010000361.1:0-3207 GCA_037143155.1 Bacteroidia bacterium | reverse complement strand
AAAAACTAATGAATCTCCGGAGGTAAGGGGGTCAGCTTAGTCCGGATTATCCAATTATCTCAAAACTAATTCCTTTGTAAGTAATAGCAAAGGCGTAGCTTTCATATACTGCCAAGATTTAAAATTCGAGTAAGAGAAATTCGAGTAGATTCATTTGCTTAATTCCCTGATAATCATTCCCAATAATCAAGTCGTTGAGTGTAATAACGTATTTGGGATAGTTGTCGTTGATCATCATCAGGTTCCCGAATTCACGGCTTAAGGTTGATTTTTCAATTATTTGGAGGCACACCTGTATATATACTTTTAATCCATTTCTCTCTGCAACAAAATCAATTTCCCTGGTATCCAGTTTCCCAACAAAAACACGATAGCCATTTTGCAAAAGATGAAGATAAACAGCATTCTCCAAAAGTTTGTGAATGTCAGTTTTCTGGTTAAACCCCTTCAGTGAATTGCGCAAACCCAAATCTTCGAAATAATATTTCTCTCCAATCTCAAAAACTTTCAAGCCTCCAACTTCGGAGCGAACCACTTTGTGCACAAAATAGGCATTCGAAAGTGCTTTGAGATAATTCATGGTAAGTTGTGGAGATATTTCGATGCGTTGAGATTTAAGGAACTTACTGATATTGTTTGCAGAAAAAAGACTTCCGATATTGTCTGAAAGATAAAGCACCAAATTCTCAAGAAAGGAGATATTCCGGATATTTTCGCGAGAAACAACATCTTTCAGCAAAATCGTTGAATAAACATTCTTGAGATATTCGAAGGGAAGATCATCATTAAGTCCAATATTTGGCAAATAAGGCATTCCCCCAAAGGTGAGGTATTTCATTAAACTATCGTTTCCCTGCTCGAGTTTATGAAACGTAAGAAATTCCATAAAACTTAGACTATGAACATTAAATTCGATGTATCTTCCTGATAGATAAGTTGCTAATTCACCTGAAAGCATTCTTGCATTACTTCCGGTGCAGAATATGTCACATTTATTTTCAGCAAATAAACTGCGAAGAGTGATTTGGAATGAATCAATTTCCTGGATTTCGTCGATGAATAGGTAGTTCACCGTTTTCTCAGGAAACTTATCCCGGAGGTATTCATTTAGATCGTTACTGTTTTGTATATGAGTAAATTGTTCCAATTCGCAGTTTATATAAACGATATTGGCTGATGGGTTTTCTTCCCTGATAAAGTCCATCAATTGGAACATGATGTAACTTTTGCCAACGCGTCGCTGTCCGGTAAGTACTTTAATAATCTGCTTTCCAATAAATGGTTTAATCCGATCAGTATAAACAGGTCGTGTAATGTATTTCATCTTGTAGTATTTATTGTATATCGCAAATATAATTAATATTCAGCATTTATTAACGCTATACCGTAAATAGTATATAAATAATCTAACTATTCCATTTGTACCACAATTAGTTAATTTATGGTCTTATAGCGTTTTGTTCGAGTTAAGTTCATCCTATTGGTAGGAATAGACAATGAGGTTTTATCTCTCACCCAACCATTGGAGGTTAAATCTCCATCATAAGTAGGGTTCTCTCTCCTATAATTTTGCCCCGAAGTTATTGATCGCATCCCGGAAAAGTAAAGGCTTGTTTCGGAGCTGGGTAAGTGAACTTATCGAACCGAAACAACGCCGTAGGCGCTAGTTCAGTTTTTCATACTTCAAAACTGACATTCGGCCATTGACAAGATTCCAGCCTGCTCAATGGGTAATTGGCTCAAAATTAACAGGCGAGCCAGACCAGCCCTGAGTAAAATCGAAGGGTGCCATAAAAAATCTGTAGGGCAGCAGTGAAAATCATGAAATTTTTCGAGGGTATTAAAACGTTGGATGAATTACGCAAGGAATACCGACGACTTGCATTTTTGTATCACCCTGACAAAGGCGGTGAAACGGCAATCATGCAGGTTCTCAATGATCAGTACGACCGGCTGTCCAAAAAGCTGATCAACGGCAATGCTGATTTTTCAGAGGCCCGTAAAGAGTATGAGCAGCAGGTTTCGGAAGAAATGCGACAACGACTTGACCGGATCATCTGCTTGCCGGGCATTGTTATCGAACTGATTGGTTCATGGATCTGGATAACCGGAAATACATTTGCCTTAAGGGAAACATTGAAAGGCGAAGGATATAAATTTTCACATCCTAAAACGGCCTGGTACTGGCATAAAGGGGAATACTTCAAGAAGTCCGGGAAATTGATGTCAATGGACGAAATGCGTGATGCCTGGGGATCTGAAAAAGTTGAATCTCGATTTGCAAATCAAAACAATTCCATTCTCTAAAACTTAGAGGCTTCGGCCTCTATTTTTAGTCGCTTACCCTTCTTGTCTTCAAGAATTCTGTTTTCTTTTTTTAGGTTCAACTTACCACATAGTGGGTTCTCTCTACTACAATTTTGAAGCAAAGTTATTGATCGCATACCGGAAAAGTAAAGGGAGCTTTTCTTCTTCCGGATGGGAAATGAAAAGCTTGCTTCACACTCGGTCACTTTCTTGCTTCACTTCGAAACTGACATTCGCCCATTGACTAGAATCCGGTCTGCTCAATGTGCTAGATGGCTCAAAATTAACAGGCGAGCCAGAAGCCAATATAAATCCGTAGGGCAACGGTGAAACAAAATGGATGATTTTTCAGATTGGGAAGTAATCGACACTTACAGCACAAAACAGGCTGTGGAAGATGGATTTTTAGTCCGTGTCGACCAGAAGATTTCAAAAGAAGCGGGTATCAAGTATCCGGTCTATCTGACCCGTGCGGTTTGGGATAAATACGTTGAAGTTCCGGAAGGTTTTGAAGGTGTTCAGGATCTGGACGGACGGCTTTGGGACGTACTTTTCATGTTCATGTTCGCCGCCAGAGCATGTAACAAGGCAACGCTGATGTATAAACTGAACGTGGTGCTTGTTGACAAAGGAGATTGGGAAGCGAACGAAAAGTTGGATCCTGATCTGGATGGTGACCGGAATTTGCGACTGGTTACTCTCAAATCGGTTATTCAGGCACAGGATTTCGATGATCCGTCACCTGCAATTTTTATCATGAAACCTTCGGAGGATTAATCATGACAAGTATCATCAAACTTCAGCCCAATTACAGGCAGGGAAAATACGCGAGGGTTCCCAAAGTGGTTCCCAAGCTTACCTTAACTGGAAACTGGCTTCAGGAAGCTGGTTTTCATCCTT
>JBAWZG010000360.1:0-3217 GCA_037143155.1 Bacteroidia bacterium | reverse complement strand
AGTCGAATTGGTTAAAATTCCATTGTAAATATAGACGCCTTTCCGGAAGCTTTTGGAGTTTTTTATATAGTTGTCGATTCCGCCAATTTCGCCAATGGCAATCAAGATTGGGATCAGAACATTGCTCATAGCAATGGAAGCCGTTCGTGCCACAATAGCCGGAAGGTTGGGTACGCAATAATGGACAACCCCATGTTCGATAAAAGACGGGTTATTCAGGTCGGTACAGCGCGAAGTTTCGAAACAACCACCCTGGCTCACATTCAAATCGATGATGACCGATCCTTTCTTCATTTTTTTAATCATATCTTCTGTAACCCGAAATGATGGCGGACCGCCGACCGACATGGCACCCAGCACGGCATCAGCCGATTTAAGCGCTTTTTTCATGACTTTGGGATAATAAACTGAGGTAAAAATGGGCTGAGGCAGCTTTCCTTCCAATTTCCGGAGGGAACTGATGTTGTCGTCGAAAACCTTTACAATTGCGCCTAAACCCAAAGCTGCTTTTGCGGCATATTCCGCAGCTGTGCCCGAACCCAAAATAACCAGTTCGGCAGGTGAAATGCCTGTTACACTGCCAAGCAGAACCCCTTTGCCATCGCGTGATTTATTCAGGTATTCATTAAAAAGTATGATCGAAGTACTTCCCGAAATCTGGCTCATTAACTGAACAACCGGTTTGCCTCCTTCTTCATCTTCCAGATATTCATAGGCGATATTGGTCACCTTTTTCTGAAGCAATTTGCCAATGGTGCTGCTGCAATGCGCATTAATCTGGAGGTTGGAAATGAGTGCCTGATGCCCTTTCAGCAAGTCGATTTCTGCTTCGTCGAATGGAGAAACCCGGAGTACAATATCGCATTCAAATATTTCTTTCCGGTCGTCCATAACTAATGCACCGGCTTCGCGATATTCTTCGTCGGTATAACTTGCAGCTTTTCCTCCATCTTTTTCGATCAGGATTTCATGTCCGTACGAAACGAGTAATTCAACGGCCTGTGGCGTGAGCGGAACCCGAAATTCCACCTTGTCTTTGTCTGACGGAATGCCAATTCTGATTTTCTTGCCTTTCCGGCGCACTTCAAGCATTTCTTCTTTCGGCAGCATAAACGTAGAGCCTGCTGCAGAAAGTTCAGTCAACCTGTCCTTTTCAGTCATAGGAAAGAGATTTGGTTCATGAAAATGGTTATTCGGTTATACGGATAAATATTTAAATCTTTGTTGCTTCAAGCGATCTTGCACCATGAATGGTTTCCTGAAGCCTGACTTTTACCACTCCTTCAGGCAAAAGTGACTCAATCATCTCAGGCCATTCAATAAAACAGTAATTTCCACTGTAAATATAGTCTTCATAACCCAAATCGAATGCTTCTTCAAGCTTTTTAATCCGGTAAAAGTCAAAATGATAGATCACCGATCCATCATTCGTCGAATACTCATTGATCAGTGCAAACGTCGGACTTGTAACATAGTCGGCCGAACCCAGTTCCTGACAGAGTGCCTTTATAAAAGTTGTTTTGCCGGCACCCATGGCTCCGTAAAAGGCAAAAATACGCTCTTTTGGGAAATGGTCCAGCAGCATCCGGGCAGATTTCTGAAGCACTGACAGGTCTGAAAGTTGAGTCTGAAACATGGAAATGAAATTTAGAACTGCAAATTAATAAAACTTCGCGAAATATGTATAAGCCTGACTTCTGTTCAGGTCTTGAATAAAAAAATGTATTACTTTTGATTCAGGATAAACCGAAAAAAAAAGATACCATGAAGATGCCTGATCATTTAAAGTACACCAATGAACACGAATGGATAAGTGTTGAAGGTGATGTTGCAACAGTTGGAATTACTTCTTTCGCACAGGGAGAATTGGGTGACATTGTATTCGTTGAAATCGAAACAGAAGGCGAAACGCTTGCAAAAGGCGAAACTTTCGGAACGATTGAAGCAGTGAAAACAGTATCCGATTTGTTTATGCCTGTCGGCGGCAAAGTGGTCGAAATAAATCCTGCCCTCGAAGCTTCTCCCGAATTGGTGAATAAAGATCCGTTCGGAGCTGGCTGGCTGATTAAATTGGCCATCTCTGATGCTGCCGAACTCAATGATTTATTAAGTGCAGCGCAATACGAGGCGATGCTTGGAGCATAAAAAACAAAGCCCCCTTCCAGTTCCCCCGAGGGGGGAAGGCTTTGCGGCACGGGTTCAAAGAAGGCATGTTGCTGAATAAAAAAACAAATGAGGCCGACTCAAAACAAAACTTGGGACGGCCTCACTATTTTATGATGATTCCCACTCAGGCAATATCCCGCGCTACTTCTCCGTGGTAGCTGAAATCCAGTCCGTCCCGTTCTTCTTTTAATGATGCTTTAACTGGAATCAGCCTGTTAATGACTTTCAATATAAATATGGTGAAGAAGAATCCATAGACTACGGCAAAAAGAATGGCTACTATTTCTTTGAGAAGAAAGACAACACCTCCTCCGTAGAAAAGGCCATCAACCCCATTTTGATTGATCGTTTTGGTGGCAAACAAGCCGAGGCAAATGGTGCCGATGACACCTCCCATTCCATGAACTCCCCACACATCGAGCGCGTCGTCCCAGTCTTTCTTTTCCTTGAATTTTACAGCCAGATAACAACCAATTCCGGCAATAATTCCAATAATGACAGCCGACTGAATCGTGACATATCCGGCAGCAGGCGTAATTGTTGCCAATCCTGCAACAGCTCCGGTCATTAGGCCGATAAAAGTCGGTTTCTTTTTGCCTGTATTCCATTCGATGATCAGCCAGGTTACCGCCGCGAAAGAGGCCGAAATATCCGTATTCAGAAACGCAGCTACAGTCACATCATTCACTGCCATCTCGCTTCCGGCGTTAAAGCCATACCAGCCAAACCAAAGAAGGGCAGTTCCAACAGCAACCAAAGGAATATTATTCGGAACATGTTTTCGTTCTTTCCGGGCTCCGACAAAATAAACAGAGGCAAGAGCCGCAAATCCGGCTGTGGCGTGAACCACAATTCCTCCGGCAAAATCGAGAACTCCCCACATGGCCAAAAGTCCGCCGCCCCATACCATGTGAACAAACGGATAATAGACAAATACCTGCCAGAAAATCAGGAACCAGATATAGGCTTTGAATGAAATCCGGTTGATAAATGCGCCGGTTATCAGTGCTGGGGTGATGATGGCAAACATCATCTGGTAGGCAATAAAAAT
>JBAWZG010000359.1:0-3237 GCA_037143155.1 Bacteroidia bacterium | reverse complement strand
TTGAGGATCAAAAAACGGATAAAATAGCCTCCACTCCTTGATGATTTTAGGAAGTATTCGATGTATCAGGGAAAAAGTGTTTTCATGAAGGTTTTTATATCGGGGTATTTTTCTGCAATGCGATAAACTTCGCATTCCCGGCAATTGGTATTCTTACAGAAAGTTCCCTTTTCAGATGCTAACCAACACGGAAAATCATTGCTTTGATATGCCTGGCATTTTTCGCGTTCTTCGGCAGAACACTTCCGAATAGCCCAACAAGGAATTAATGCCAGAAGAGATCTTATTCCGGCAATATTTAATCCATCCTCAACAAGTAGCTTGTTGACATATTTTAAACGCAAAACATCTATCTGCGAAAATAAATTCCGGTTCGATTCTTTTCGGAATGGGATAATCAATCCTTTGTCAATGTATTGCCTGATAGAATGTACAGGAATACCTGAAAGCGTGGAAGTTGTACTTAAAGTGTAAACTGGGGTAGTACTTTCAATTGAAATATTCGTCATGACATTTTAGGTTGATCAAACTTACTTTTAATATTAGAATTTTTCCTCCTGAAAATCGAAAAACATAAAAGCTGAAATCATTTTTCCTCGCTGAAACCAATGGTTTTTTTTACAGAAACATTATTCCAACTTGCAAACCGCTAAAAATCCAAGCGGTTCAATGATCATTACTTCGGTTATCGGCATAAATTTCTGAATTATTTTCGAAAAATATTTAATATAGATGAAAAAAATATCTTTATATTTGATAATATATGATTTAGCCAGTACAGATGATGTGAGGAGAGCAACTCTTGATTGATTCAATTCCTATCTTCCATTTCGGAAATTCCAGGAATCATTTATAAATTGATACTCCGAGCCGATTAATCATATTCATTTTGTTCACTAAGTTTTGAAATTGGATATCACCTGATGTTCAGCATATCATTATAAACTTAATTACATTCAAAATGGAAACAACATCTGTATTGGTAGCAGGAGCTACAGGGCTTTTGGGCAATGAAATTTGCCGGCAACTCAGCACAAAAAATCTACAGGTTAAGGCAATGGTCAGATCAGCCACCGATCCGGTTAAAATCGAGCAAGTGACCAAACTTGGCGTTCAGATTGTTCAGGGCGAACTTCAGAATATAGAATCTCTGCGCATTGCCCTTCGGGGAGTAAAAACTGTTATTTCAACGGTTTCATCCATGCCATTTTCATACCAGCCTGGTGAAAACGATGTCCAGTCGGTTGATGAAAATGGGGTAATCAACCTGATTAATGCTTCTAAATCAGCCGGAGTGAACCATTTCATTTATACTTCATTTTCCAAAAACATTGATCTGGACTTTCCACTGCGAAATGCCAAACGGAAGGTTGAAAAGCATCTGCAAAACAGTGGTCTCACCTACACGATTCTGCGACCGGGTTGTTTCATGGAACTTTGGCTTACCGCCGGAGTTGGATTTGATGCCCCTAACGGTAAAGTAAACACCTGCGGGACCGGGGCAAATCCTTTAGCCTACATTTCGTTTAAAGATGTCGCCAAATTTGCCGTTGAAAGTATTTCGAATCCTGCCGCAAAGAATGCAATTCTTGAACTTGGAGGACCTCAGAATCTTTCTCAACTGGATGTCGTAAAAATTTTCGAAGAAGCTTTGGGCAAGAAAATCGAGGTAGGACAGATGCCTGTTGATGTGCTGCAATCTCAGTTAGATGGAGCTGAAGACCCGATGCAAAAATCTTTTTCAGGATTGATGATGTGTGTTGCCAATGGTGATCATATCGACATGAAAGAAGTCCTGAGCAAGTTTCCGGTTGAATTAACTACGGTGAAAGAATTCGCAAAGACTTTTGCTTAGGCCTTACTGACTGCATGAATTGTTACTGCCAATCGGTAATTGCATTTTACAGTACCATCCCATTTTGTAAATAATTACTTGGGAGGAATCCGAAAATCCCTTAAAAGAGTAGGAGATTACAAATAAATATAACCACGATGAAAAAGATTTTAGTGCTCATTATTTCGATTTTTGTAGGGCTGTTCAGCTACGCCCAGGAGAAAAACGGTACGGTCTATGTTCGGCATCCGGCTATTGAAAAAACCAAAAAGCTTTGGTCTGCTTTTGAAAAAGGCGACAAAGCTGCTTTCGAAGCCTTCCTGGCCGACAGTATGGTTGCCATTTATAACGGAAGCAGAGACTTCCAGAAAAAAGACGATTATTTAAAAGGTTTAGTTTGGTGGTCAACCGAGTTTGAAAATTTAAAATTTACAGATGATGCCCCGGCTTTTCCTGATGCCATTGATTATACCAAGGGAGGGCTTTGGGTGCAGGACTGGTTATTAGTCACAGGAACTCATAAGAAAAGCGGGATCAATCTCAATGTTCACATGCACAATTTGTACAGTTTCAACAAGGATGGCAAAATTACTTCATTACACCAATATTTTGATAATACTCAGTTTGAGGAAATCAGTTCCAGCGGGGCAACCCAGGAAAATGGCAAGGTTTATAATAACCATCCCTACATTATCACTGTCAGGAAGCTGATCAATGCTTATTGTGCAAAGAATTCAGCTGCAGTAGCCGAATTTTATTCACCGGATGCTACGTTTAGCGACGCTACCAGGAAATGGGGTGAAACAGTTAATTTAGATCAGCAGAAAAAGCAAATGGAAAAGGAGTTTGCCGGAAACGATAATATAAAGATGAGACAGGTTGGCTATCCGGATTGCATCTATTATGCCAAGGATAACATTTATGTCGTTTATTCCTGGTGGATATGGTCAGGCACTTCAAAAGCAAAAGGTAAAAAAATTGAAATGCCGATCATGTTATCCGACACTTTTAATAAGGATGGGAAAATAGTGTATGAATTTGCAAGTTACAGCAGCAATCATCTGGAATAGAGAGAAAGGAGGAATCCGAAAATCCTTTAAAAGAGTAGGAAAATCTAAATTAAAAAAAAACAAAATGATTCGAACCGTCAAGCGAAGATTCTTTTTTAAGGTTTTATTACTGATTTTATTATCAGCTACGACCCAATCGTTGTCTGCACAAAAACCATCGGAGAAAGTCAAAAGTGAAATTACCGAAGCCTTAAAAATCTGGAATACTGCCGCCAAAAGTGGAAAAGTTGATGAATGCATGGCCCTATTTGATGATTCTGAAGATATTATGTTGATAGGATCTGATCGAGGTGAGATAAACAAAGGTAGAGATCAGGCAAAAAAATGGCTGTC
>JBAWZG010000358.1:0-3251 GCA_037143155.1 Bacteroidia bacterium | reverse complement strand
GGATTTCCCGACTGAATACCACAGCAATTACCAGTGGTGGGATGCGATGAGTCATTCCGGAGCCATCAATATAAGTACTTTTCCAAAAGATATCCAACCGATTGTTCGCGTGATCGATGACTGGGTGACCAACCGGCCGCTTGCTTTGATTCTGGAAGCCAAAGTAGGTAAAGGCAAAATCCTGATTTCAGGAATAGATCTGACAACGGATTTGGATAAACGACCCGAAGCTCAACAATTGCTCTTCAGCCTGAAAAAATACATATCAGGTGGAAAATTTAACCCGAAAGTTGCTCTTCAGCCCGAGAATTTAAAAGCACTAACCAACTAAAACCGTTTGTCATGAAAAGTAAACTTACTGCAGTCCTGTTTCTAATGATTTTTGGACTTTTATCTGTAATTCCACAATTATCTTATTGCGGTGGTAAAGAAGATAATACTGTTGAACTATTAACTCCGGCGCCTAAACCATCACCGCGACTCAACGGACCACTGGTTTATGGTTGCCGTCCCGGTCATCCGTTTCTTTACCGTATTCCTTGCCAGGGTGAACGACCGATCAGTTTTTCAGTAAAAGGACTTCCAAAAGAGTTAAAACTTGACATTTCAACCGGAATCATTTCCGGAATTGTCCCTTCAAAAGGTGAATATCAGTTGACGATTGAAGCAAAAAATTCGAAAGGAAAAGACCAAAGAAACTTCCGTATTATTTCCGGAGAAAAACTTGCATTGACACCGCCAATGGGTTATAATCACTGGTACGCGCATTACGACCGGATTACCGACCGGATGATGCGCGAGGCTGCTGATGTGATGATCAGCAGCGGAATGGCTGATGTGGGTTACCAGTATGTGAACATCGACGATTGCTGGATGAATGCACCAAAAAACAATGATCCAAAACGCGTTGGTCCGTTGAGAGATTCAGGCGGAAATATTATTCCAAACAGCTATTTCCCGGATATGAAAGGCCTGACGGATTACATTCATACCAAAGGCCTGAAAGCCGGAATCTACACTTCGCCTGGAACACTGACCTGCGGAGGTTTTACCGGAGCATATCAGCACGAAGAACAGGATGCCCGGCAGTTTGCCGTCTGGGGCTTTGATTTTCTGAAGTACGACTGGTGTTCGTATGGCGAAATAGCAGGAAAAGACAACCGAATTGAAGCTTTTCAGAAACCATACATTCAAATGGGAACCATCCTGAAAACCATGGATAGGGATATCGTTTTTAACCTCTGTCAATACGGTATGGGCGATGTCTGGAAATGGGGTGGAGAAGTTGGTGGACATTGCTGGCGGACTTCCGGAGATCTGGGTTTCGAACTCGACCGGATTTTTGATGTGGCACTTAAAAACAGTGAGCACCGGCAATATTCAAAACCCGGCGAATGGAACGATCCTGACTATATTCAAATCGGGTACATCGGCAATGCCGGTAAAATGGGTATTCCTGAATTGACTCCGATGCCTGCAGCCATGCAGTATGCTTACATGTCGCTGTGGAGCCTGATGGCCGCTCCGTTGATTTACAGCGGCGATATGTCGAAACTCGATGAATTTACCCTCAATGTGCTCTGTAATCCTGAAGTGATTGAAGTGAACCAGGATGAACTGGGAGAATGCGCACAAGTAATCAAAAAATCGGATACTACTTTTCTGATGGTTAAAAATCTGGTTGATGGCTCGAAAGCGGTGGGTTTGTTTAATCGCGGAAAGAAATCAGTAGAAGTTGAGGTGAACTGGTCAGAATTGCAAATGACCGGCAAACAATCTGTTCGTGATTTGTGGCATCAGAAAGATATGGGTGATTTCAATCAAAAACTTAGTGTACAGGTTCCGTCTCAGGGAGTTGTGATGGTAAAAATTGGAAAATAAAATATGACCAAATTAATTAGTGACTTCCAAATCACCCCTCCTATGGAGGGGAAGGGGAAGGCTTCAGCATGGTACGAAAAGGTAATTATTCCAACCTATGGAATCGGAAAACCGGAAAAGAATCCGATGTTTTTGGAAAAGCGGGTTTACCAGGGAAGCAGCGGTGTGGTTTATCCACACCCTGTGATCGAAAAGATATTGGATGAGAAGGTTGATCAGGAATGGAATGCCGTTTTTCTGGAAAACCAGTACCTGAAAATCATGATTCTGCCTGAATTGGGGGGCCGGGTTCAGATGGCTTTCGATAAAACCAAGCAGCGCCATTTTATTTATTACAATCAGGTAATCAAACCGGCTTTGGTTGGATTAACAGGTCCATGGATTTCGGGTGGTCTGGAATTTAACTGGCCGCAGCATCATCGCCCTTCGACTTACCAAGCGGTTGATCACTGCATTGAAGAAAATGCTGACGGAAGCGTCACCGTTTGGTGCAGCGAGGTAGAGCGAATGTTCCGTACCCGTGGAATGGCCGGATTCACCTTGCATCCCGACAAAGCCTATCTCGAAATCAAAGTGAAACTGTTTAACCGAACCGATTTCCCCCAGACTTTTTTGTGGTGGGCCAATCCGGCGGTGAAAGTAAACGACGATTACCAATCGGTTTTTCCGCCGGATGTGAATGCCGTGTTCGATCATGGCAAGCGCGATGTGTCTGAGTTTCCGATAGCCAAAGGCACGTATTACAAGGTCGATTATTCGCCTGGAACCGATATTTCGCGCTACAAAAATATTCCGGTTCCAACTTCATACATGGCCGTCAATTCGAAATACAACTTTGTGGGTGGTTACGAAAACGACAGCAAAGGCGGACTTTTACACGTGGCGAATCATCATGTTTCGCCAGGTAAGAAACAGTGGACCTGGGGACATGGGGATTTTGGCCGTGCCTGGGATCGTAACCTGACCGACGAAGATGGTCCGTATATTGAGCTGATGTGCGGTGTTTATACCGATAATCAGCCTGACTTTTCGTGGATTATGCCGGGTGAAGAAAAAACTTTCTCTCAATATTTTATGCCTTACCGCGATTTGGGTGTGGTAAAAAATGCGACCAAAGAAGCCATGGTGAATCTGGAAGTTGAAGGTGATAAAGTGATTGTGAAAGCTTTTGCCACTGCTGCTTATCCAAATGCTAAAGTCGTTTTAAAATCCGGCAAGGAAATACTTTTAGAAGAGTCATTCGATTTTCATCCGGCAACTTCGTATGAAAAGACCATTCTGCTTGAAAACCTGACGGGAAGCAGGGATCAAAAGCCCCCTCTCTCGGAGGGGGTTGGGGGAGGCTATTATGTTTCAATTATTTCTTCTGA
>JBAWZG010000357.1:0-3254 GCA_037143155.1 Bacteroidia bacterium | reverse complement strand
AACAATTTTTACTGCAGCGGCATAGGCCGTGAGCGCATAAACCGTAGAAAGAATCATGATTTTATTTCTGGAAAAGAAATCAACCATCACGGTCAGTATTTTGACCATATAAGTCAAGCCATTGGTGCTGATTGTAAGTGCCGGAGCCAGTTTCTCACCCAGTTCAATACTCATGACATTGAGCCGGTTTTTGGCTTGAGCCAGTCTCGCGTTATTGTTGTCGGTATTGATTGCGGCTTGTTCCAGAGCCACATTGGTTCCGGTAACAGCCTGTTCATAGTTCTTAAATTCCTGGACATTCTGAATCAGGGTATTGGCTACGTTGATATTTTCCAGACCGAACAATTTAAGTTGCTCTTTGGGAGAAAGCACCTTCTTTCCCAGGTTTTCCAGAGCTGTTCCCATCCCAACGATGGCCGGATTGGTATCATCAGCTCCCAATTGCAGATGGAGTAGCATTCCTCGTAGTCCACGACCGGCAATTTCGGGTTGAGAGAAACGGGGAGCAAGGGTTTCCAAAGTTGCGGTTAAGGTTTCAATGGACAGTCCGGCCATTTTAGCTGTGGTTCCTGCTTTTTCAAATCCAACAGTCAGGTAAGGTATTTCGCCGGCTCCGGCCTTTGATCCTGCTCCCATAACGTTGATGATCCGTCGGGCCTGATCAGCAGATACATTATACTGGTTCATAACCATGGTAAGGCCTTCAATGGCAGGCTGAAGATCGATTTTTGCAGCATTGGCCAGAATGATGGCTTCTTTAGTAACTGCAACAAGTGCCTCTTTATTTTTGAGCAGTTCAGGCCGGGCTGATCCTGTTTTGGTGAATGCATCAACAATCTGCTGGGCACTTTGGGTGACTCGGATTCCTCCTTCGAGCGTATCTGTTGACATTTTCTTTGCCGTTTCACCCAGCCATTCGAGATCTTTTCCGGCCAGACCGGTCAACGCTGAAAGGTTATCCAGGCGCTCTTCGAAATCATTATACGTTTGAATGATCTGTTTGACTCCCATCACCAGAGCCACCGACGAAGCCAGAAAAGCGGTGACCATCGAGAAATAGTCATTGAACATCCGGCCAATGTTGCGCATGGACCATTTTGCTTCGATCTGACCAATATCAGCCCGGTGCTGATCGATGATGGTTTTAAGTTGTTTGATTTTGGAGGTTTCGGCAACATACTCTTTGGATCCGATGGTCATCCGTGCCTGGGTGTTGATAGTTTTGTTCATCTCTGAACGGATACTGGCAATGTCATTGGTGACTTGCTGACCGTTGATGTAAAGATTGATTCGCCTGTTGTAAGAGGTTGCCATGGTAGAAGGATAAACGGCCTACCCCAAACCCCGAGCACTCGGGGCTTAAAGAATAGCCATGATTGTTTATTCTACAAATATGAGGTTGGCAAACAGGAAAGGAAAGGACAGCTTTGAAGGTCTTGATTCGAAAGGTTCACGATCCGCAGATAACAAAAGAAAAACCCTGCGGAGAGCAGGGTTTGGAGCTTAAAATTGAAGCTGTGTAAGTTCTGTACCAATACGGTGTATCGCATCGGTAATGCGCAAGGCTTGTTTTTCAGACATTGTTTTTTCGCCTTTTACATACTGGTTCAACAAAGCGCGATTCATGCCTGCCCGTTCGGATACACCTTTAATAGTCAGTGGAAAATGCTCAAATAAATCCTGAATATTAATATGCAATTCAAGTTCATATTCTCCACGAACCAATTCATCGGCAACTTTTTCTTCATCTTCAAGCATTGCTTCAATATGTAAATCAATAGCTTCACGGATGTTTTGCTTTAATTCCGCAAGGCTTTCACCTCCGGAAAAGCATCCGGGTAAGCTGGTTATTTCGGCCCACCAACCATCTTGATTGGGGCGGACCAGGACATCTACTTTAAACATTTTATATCTCCTTCCATTAAATTTATTACAAAAGTATAGGGTATTATTTTAGACCCGCTTGTTTTAAAATCGAACTCTCCAGCCATTGAGGAACGTCTTTGTTGCCATGATAAGGAATGGTAACTGCTCCTTTCTTTGTGGGATGCTTAAACTGGATGTGGCTACCTCTTTGTCTTGCCATCACCCAGCCATCGTCCTCAATGAGTTTAATGATCTCTTTCGTTTTCATGCATCAAAGGTATCATATTTGATACTTGCTCGCAATTATTTAAGTAACTATTTTGATACTTTTTGTGAAAAATAAATTGGTGCTTTATTTAATTCTCATTCGGGTTGCATTTACCGCAGCATCAGCATTAATATTGGCAAGTTCATCGGCAAGAATAGGAATGTTACGATCTAATACTGGATTGAACCATTCGACCGCAACACGTTCACGAACTCTTGCAGGATATTTGGCTGTTCGGATAACCAACCCATTTCCATTGGATTGATAGCCACGTCCAACACCTTTATGGACAAACACTCCATGTCGTTCAAAGGAGAATCCAACATAATTGGCTAATCCGAATTCTTTTCCGACTTTGCTCATGATACTGGCGGCCAGTTTCTTTTCGGTCTGTTTTCCACCATCACGCAACACAAAGGATTCCGTTTTTCCATCTGAAAACCAACGTGCACTTCCACGCAGGGAACTACGAACCATTGGAGCCCATTTCAGAACAAGTGCATTTTGCTCTTGAACGGTTTGCGGATCAGGCTGACTGCCGGTTGATCTGGAAACATATTTTGATGTTCTTCCTTTTACATTTCCATTGGTCCCGAAATTATTTTTGAGAAATCCCATTTTATTCGATTGATGGGATTAGCCATTTATCCGGGTTAACCTCATTGCTTCTTGGCGAAGTGAGAACGTATGTATAGCGAATCCCGTAATTGCCATCTGATTCATTTGCCAGAAGCGAAGCTTCAACACTTGAGAAATCAAAATCACGGATTGCTGGTGCAAGGGGATTGCGCTTATCGGCTTTCATCCGGACCAGAAGCTCATCTCCGATTTCTTCCATGTTTTCCCAGGCTGAATGAATGGCATCAAAGTCAGTCTGATCCGATACATGATCGATCAGCATAAAAGCACCTCTTCGGTTTTTAAGCAGATTGTCGCTTTTATCATCGGTGAAGTCATATCCATAACCTTCGAGTATCAGAAAAGGGTGTTTTACGTCCGTCCGGTTGACACCACCCAGCACTTCATCGACTTCCATCCGGAAGAAATGTTTTTCACTGTCAGAGTGACCAATATCTTTATGCAATCGGGCAAGGTTTTCGAAATAGGAAACGAGCTGAGA
>JBAWZG010000356.1:0-3265 GCA_037143155.1 Bacteroidia bacterium | reverse complement strand
ATAGAATTTGGTGGATGAATGCATATCATGCATTTGCAGATTAATCCACTTTTTCGGGATATGGTTACCCTGGTTTTTATTATTTTCCTTCAAATGGGCGGTTATTTACACGAACAGTTCATTTTACGAGGTGAAACGACCATTTTTTTCAGATCAAAATTTACATCCATTTTTCAAGGGCTGTGTTTAAAAACCGGTTTACCGGATACAATTCCTTCAGTGAGGAAACTATTCTGGCAACATAAGCTTCACTTGACACAACCGAATCGTCCAGTGCAGAAGTAAAAGCAAACGATTTATATTTCAACAAATCAATTTCAGGAAAGTCCTTCGGAAATCCTTTGGGGGCAGTTTTCAATTTATCATCATACATATCAGGATAAGTTTTCCGGAATGAATCACTAAATATCAGGTTCTTAAACTCATCCGAATGGTCAAATATTTCAGTACGCATTGCCTTCAGCGCATCGGCAGGCGGGCAGTAGGAGCCACCTCCGACAAAAGAACCTCCCGGCTCGATATGCAAGTAATAACCTGCACTTGTACTTTTACGTCCTCCCGGAGCAATAAAACTTCCCATATTGGTTTTATAGGGTGTTTTATCGGCGCCAAAACGAACATCACGAAAAATCCGGAATACACAATCTTTAGGATTCTGATTGCCAATTTCAGGATCAAATTTCGCCACTTCATGAATAATCTGTTCAGTCAGAAGAAGAACCTTGCTGCGGCTTTCCTGATACAAGTCACGATTTTCATCAAACCACTCCTTTGTATTATTTTTCTTTAGTTCTGATAGAAAATGAAGTACTTGTTTCATCTGGATTAGATTTTAAACATTTATAAAAAAGCAAATTACAATTTTTATTCTTAAGGAATTTCGCTTTGAAAATATTTAACGGTTGCCAATGCGAAATTTCTCCCGATCTGATTTTGAAATTGTACTTTTGCTTCAACACTTAAACAATGAAAAAGTTTGTAATCATAGTCGCCGGAGGATCAGGAAGCCGCATGGGCACTGAAATTCCCAAACAATTTCTGGAACTGGCCGGAAAACCTGTCCTGATGCATACCATTCAGGTTTTTTACAATTACGATCCAGATTGTGGATTGATTTTGGTTCTTCCTGAAAAACAATGGGAATTCTGGAACGGATTGTGCCTGAAACATTCATTCTCCATAGCTCATCAGGTCGTATCCGGTGGCGAAACGCGTTTCGATTCGGTTCAAAACGGATTGAAACAGATTCAAAAAGAAGGAATTGTTTTCATCCACGATGGCGTCAGGCCGTTGGTCAGCCCTGAAACACTGGGAAGATGCTTCGAATCTGCTCTTAAAAGTGGTAATGCCATTCCGGTTTTACCTGTAACCGAATCGCTTCGAAAACTGGATGGAGAACAAACCATCTCAGTTGACCGGAACCTATATTTCAATGTTCAAACTCCACAGACTTTCCGGACTGAGCAAATACTTGAAGCCTTCAGGCAAAACTACGATCCGTCATTTACAGATGATGCTTCTGTGGTCGAAAAGGCCGGATTTTCCATTTCATTGGTTGAAGGAAATCCGGAAAACATCAAGATTACTGCTCCAACTGATTTGATCATTGTGGAGGCCTTACTGAGAAACAAGAATTGAAATCAGGTGGCTAAAGGTTAAATTTTAATCAAGATTGAATACTTCTTTGAACCATTTCCTCCCCAATGGGTTTTACCCGGAACATAATCAACATATTCATCTCATCCAGAATCAGGTGAATTGAAATTTCAACCGATTATCTTCAAATATCTTTTATGGATTTCAATAATTTTTCACTTTATCGTCCCAAAATGGAGTATCGCCGCTTCGGGAAAACCAATAAAATGGTTAGTGTGGTTACTTTAGGCGGTATGCGTTTTAAGCACGGAGGAACTGAGCCACGGGAGCACATTCCTCAGGAAACACTCGATCAATGTCGCGATACCGTTGAAAAAGCTTTGGCGCAAGGCATAAATTTAATCGAAACGGCTCATGGCTATGGTAAAAGTGAACATGCCTATGGGCGTGTTCTGAATGATGAGTTGAAACTGAAGCGCGATTCCTATTTTTTGATGACCAAAGGAAATCCGGGTACAGCTGCTGAAGCCCGGAAATTGGTTGCCAATCAGCTAAAGGCATTAAAAACTGACTATTTTGATTTTTATGCCTGGCACGGAATCAACACCATGGAATTGTTTGAAAAGGCTTGTGCCAAAGGAGGTCCGGTTGAAGAGTTGCTGAAAATGAAAGAAGAAGGAATTATCGGGCATATCGGTTTTAGCACGCATGCTCCTTTGGAAGTGATTATCAAAGCGATCGAAACGGACTTGTTCGACTTTGTAAACCTTCACTACTATTACTTTTTCCAGCGAAATAAAGCAGCCATCGATCTGGCTGAGACGAAAGATATGGGTGTATTTATTATTTCACCCAATGATAAAGGCGGACAATTATCCAATTCACCTCAGAAACTGATTGATCTAACTGCGCCACTTCACCCTATTCAATGGAATGCGCGGTTTTGCCTGAGCCATCCAGCCATTCACACCTTAACTTTCGGGCTTCCAGTGACCGCACAATTCGAACATATTAACGGAATATTTCCGGCCTCTGTTCCACTTTCGCCTGAAGATGCCCGGATCAAACATGAATTGGACGGGCAAAAACTATTGGATGAGTTTGCCGGCTTCGACGGACATTGCATGATCAATGATCCGTCAGGCCTGAATATTCCTGAAATTCTGCGCTTCCGGATGCTCTGGAAATGCTATGACATGAAAGATTTTGGTCTGTATCGCTACAATATGTTTCAGGAGAAAGACCACTGGTTCCCTGGTAATTTTCCTACAGAGGAGAACCTGAAGAAGATCGATCTCAGTCGTTGTCCGGCCAATATTCCATTGGTCGACCTAATCCGTGAAACGCACAACGAATTGTACCGGCCAAAGAAAAACAATGTTGGGATTCAGTTTAAAAAATTGATTCGGAAAATTATCTAAACGTAAATCCTTGCTTGAAAATCAAATAGCGGCTCATAAAAAAAGCATGGCTGCAAATTCGCAACCATGCTTTTCTATGAAGAGTCCAATCGTTTTTACTTTACCAATCTTTTTATTTCCCTTTGAGGAACAAGTGATTTGCTAACCTTACTGGTTACCAGTTCATTTTTAAGGTTGAAAGTTCCGGTTTGTTTGATATCGCTGGATGAGTTTCCAACTTTCAGTGAATACTTTCCGGCTTCGGCAAT
>JBAWZG010000355.1:0-3274 GCA_037143155.1 Bacteroidia bacterium | reverse complement strand
CAAATCCCAGGTTTTTTCCTGAAGAATTTCTGTCTGATTTCCTGAAGCAGATTCAACTTCTTTTCCGCCGATTAAAAGCTTTACCGCAGTTTTTTCCGGATCATTCCCGCCGCCAACCAAAAACTTCAGGTAACGTTTGTTTATAGTTACCGGAGGCGATTGAAGAACACCAGTTTGCCCGTCACCTGCGGGATCGAAGGTATTTATGAGCTGTTTTCCCACAAACCCCGAAACTTTGGATTGATTGGGAGAGTTTCCAGTCGATGGTTTTTCGAGGAAAGCTGAACCTGCATTAAGCGGTGCACCAACAGCGAGTTTTGAATCAGGCAGATACCAGCAAAAATTAACTGTAATTGTTTTTTCTTCACCGGGTTTTAAAACCACAGGCACATAAATAGATGCTCCCGGCGAAGAGCCTTCAACCGGAGTATTTGCGATGATTGTCCGGTTTTTGATGTTTTTCCATAACATAGTCAGCGGGTCGAACCAGCCACCACGAAACCAGCAATGATCAACCACCGCGTTGTTATCATCAACAAAAATTGAAAAACCTTTTTCTGAAGTGGGAGATTTATCTTTATTTCCGGCAACCATCGTAAAGCCATTCCTTGCCTTCAAAATCCGGCCGTCATTATCGATGAAGTTTTTGGCATTGTATGAAAAAACTGCTTCAATGGTGTTTGCTGAGGTATTTTTGAAACGATACTCAAATGCGCCTGAAGGGAGGCCAGAATTGTCTTCATCAGTTGGGATAAACGGACTCCAACCCACTATTTCAACCTGAAGGGGAATGTCTGAATCTTCCAGTTTCAGGGTAGCAAATGGAAATCGGGGTAAAAAACTTCCGCTTTTAAACCGGGGCAAACCATAATCCCTGCCTCCGGCTCCATTTCCGGTTCCTCCGGCTCCAAACAATTTCCAGGTAGGAACAGGCGATTCCAAAACCTTGGCACCATTTTCGACTCCTTTCACGCTGATTGCCGCAAAAGCAAACGGTTCGTTATAAACATCAGGCTTGTTGTTTACCGAAAGATGCGAAATGGCTCCGTTGCCTTCCATGCAAAACATTCCGGCTCCGAGGCCGCCAATCGGAAAAGCGACGCGATCGAGGTTCTTGCCAATATAACTGCCATTAAACGGATGTCCTTCCGATTCGGGTTTGCTGCTTTCTCTGGAAAAGGAAAAAGAGATTGAACCCAAAAGTAAAATCAGGATGAATTGTTTTAGATTTAGTTGTTTCATATCAGATTTTTTCAAGATATATTCGATGTAGCAAAAAGGTGTTTTTTCCTGATTTATTTGGATTGTCCTTCAATTTTACGGTCATGGTATTGGTTCCGTCTTTGATCAAAATGGTTCCAATGAATTCTTTTTCAACAAAGGTGTTTTCGGCTGCCTGCCCATTAATTTGTTTCACCGGAATCTGTCGTTGATTGATTTCAACCGGCCCGCAATCCGGCCCTTTCAGATACGAAAGATAGAGTTTGTATTCTCCGTTTTCGGGAACCTCCAACTCAAATTTGGCATAAGAATCAGCCGGACCTTCCAGTTTATAGCTATAATAGGACTGTTTCGTTTTGGCATCCTTACAATCTTCAGTTCCTATTCGGGTATTCTCGCCCATTGCTTTTACTGTCAGCATTTCGATCCAGTATTCAAGGGTTTTGGGTGATTTGATTTTCTCCAGTAATTCAGCTGAAGGTAAATTGTTCGAAGCCGGCGGTGTGCTGCAATAGTATAGTGCCACCGAAGTATAGTCAGCCGGAATCTGATTTTTACTCGGACCATGTTCGATGGTAAGATTAAAGTCGCGTTCAAAAGAAATTTTATCGGTCATGAAGAGCCGGTAAGCACCGGTGTGAGCCAGAGGAATGGAATATGCCAGGCAGCCGTGTGTGGGCAGACTGTAGGCTTGATCCCACCGGTCGGGCAAAGCATACCAGCCGCCGTTGAAATAATCCTCCGAACCGGTGCCGTGAAGCCGCATCTCGCCATCGACTGTGCAAATATCGTCACCTTCAAAAAACAGGGTCATTCCCGGATTTATTCCTTGTGACTGAAGCAAGGTTCCTACATAATGACCACGACCAGTTTTATTCAGGATCTGATATGGTTTTCCCATTTCCACATTTTTCTCCCGTTTCCATTCCGCATAAAATTTTCCTTCATTCTCCGAGCGTTTGGTTTCGTTGTAATAGATTTTCACATTCAGGGAAATTTCCGACGATTGATTAAGTGGACTTTTTAGAAACTCCAGTTCAAGGTTTGCTTCCTTATCGAATGGCATGGGCAAATAGCAATAATGAATTCCGCTCCTGACTCCAAGAAGCATGGATTGCATGGAAGGTTTTCCGAAACCATATCCGAAGAAGTCGGCAGCCGGGCAGTTAATAGCAGCAACTGATTCTTTGTCCCATCGTGCCCGAAAAATCAGGTCTTTAAACTGATCATTCAGAGGCAGTTTAGGTGTTATTTCAATTCCAACAATGCGCCCGCCGGTGCTACTATTGAAAATAGATTTGATTTCTCCCGGCTTCAGAACAATATCCTGACTGACTGTTTTCAGATTATTCGATTCCGGCAGAATCGACAGTATATTTTCGCCGCTTTTTTTCCAAACACTAATCGCGGTTGAAAGCGCCTGATCTTCTTCTTTGGAAAGTTTTTGCGGAAACGATGAAACGGATAGACCTGCTTTTTCACGGTATTGAATCTGGAAAAACTGCATGACCTTTCCTTTGTACATAATTTTGAGGGAGGTTTTATACGGAATCGGCAGATAGCAGTAATAACCACCAACTTCATTACCCACAATTGGTCTAACAAACGGGTAGTTTTTTCCTGAAAAAAGGTCAATAAATTTGAGTTCAATTCTTGGTTTTGATTCTCCGTCGAAATAAAACTGAATGGTATCTTCTGAAGGAGTTGGAGTCCAGATTCGCTGGATTACCCCGGAACCTTTGAGGTCGGCAATGACTAAGTTTCCATTTTCTTTGCGCAGCCAGGAATATTTTCCGGAGAAACCATCATCGTTTCCACCGGTTGTATCATAGCTTGAGAGTTGTTTTACCGCAACATCTTTCTGGAATTGAGGCAATAAATCGATTCGCGTAAGTTTAAGGATTTCATCTTTAAAATCAGCCAGTGAAAACAGACTTTGACAGAGAAGAAAAGCAATTATCCCGATTTTAAAGATTGTTGGTTTCATAGGTTCATTTTGTTTAGTGTTTAGTTCCCGAAATTTCGCACTATTTCATGCCTTTTCAAAACATTC
>JBAWZG010000354.1:0-3302 GCA_037143155.1 Bacteroidia bacterium | reverse complement strand
CGTTATTCTGCTGAATTCGGATTGCCGGTTCTGGTGGATAATGATGCCAATGTGATGGGACTGGGTGAGGCTGTTTATGGCGCTGCAAAAGGATGTACTGATGTAATCTTTTTAACTGTCGGAACCGGTATCGGAGGTGCAATTATTATGAATGGCCAATTGTATGGCGGTTATAAAAACCGGGGAACCGAAATGGGCCATGTGACCATCGACCATAAAGGAATCGACTGCAATTGTGGTGGAAGAGGCTGCCTCGAAGCCTATGCTTCAACCAATGCGCTGATCGGTCAGTATGCACAGCGTTCAGGAAAGAATGCGGAAGACATTAACGGACATTACATTGTGGAGAAATTTTTGCAGGAAGAACCAGCTGCAGTGGAATGTATGCAGGAGCACACCGATTATCTGGGCCATGCCATCGCTGGTTTCATGAATACGTTTGCACCTCAGAAAGTAATTATTGGTGGTGGAATATCCGAAGCAGGTCAGTTTTATATCGACATGATCAAAAAATCAGCCTTAAGTTATGTGATGCCCGATTGTTCGAGATTTACCGATATTGTTGGGGCAACCCTTGGAAATAGTGCCGGTTGCCTGGGCGCCGCATCGCTGATCTTTAAAAACGTTATTTAACCGACATCTCATGAAGAAAAATTATTTCCTGGTCGTTCTGATCATGTTCGTGTTTTTTGTGATTTCATTTCTGACCAATATTTTGGGTGCACTAAATCAAAAAGTATCCGACAGCTTCACACTGACCGAGACCATGGCAGGACTTCTGCCTTTCGCTTTTTTTATTGCATACGGAGTCATGTCCATTCCTTTCGGATTTATGGTTGAAAAGTTCGGTGAAAAAAGGATCATGATTCTGGCTTTCGTGTTTGCTTTCACAGGCTCATTGGCGTTTGCAATTTTTCCCGTATTTAACGTGTTTATTATTTCGCTGTTTACCATAGGTGCCGGAATGGCTGCCTTGCAAGTGGTCATCAATCCGCTTTTACGAGTTTCAGGAGGTGAAGATAATTACGCCTTCAATTCCGTAATGGGTCAACTGGTTTTTGGATTGGCTTCATTTATAAGTCCACAGATGTATTCCTATTTTGTCATCAACATCGACAAGGGAAATGTCAACAAACCATTGATTGGCCTGATGACGGGCCTCGTTCCGGCAAGCATGTCCTGGGTTTCGGTGTATTGGGTTTTTGCAGTATTAGCTCTTTTGACGGGTGTAATAATTTTTCTAATAAAATTTCCGGCGGTCGAGCTGCAGGAAGATGAAAAACTCGGTTCAAAAGACAGTATTCTGGAGCTGATTAAAAATAAATATGTCATCCTGTACTTCATTGGCATTTTTATGTATGTCGGCTCTGAACAGGGAATTTCTTACTGGATGTCGAAGTTTTTGAACATATACCATGGAGTCAATCCTGATCTGGCTGGAGCCGATGCGGTTTCCTATTTCTGGGGATTGATGACCGTTGGAGGAATGTTGGGATTGGTCCTGATGAAATTGTACGACAGCAAACAAGTCTTGAGATGGTTTACCGTTTTGGCCATCATTTGTGTGGCTGCCGGTTTGTTCGGCGGAGCTGAAATAGCTTTGTGGGCTTTACCGATATCCGGTTTCTTTCTATCGGTGATGTACCCGACAGTTGTTTCCTTGGGTCTGAATTCAGTATCCAAACATCATGGCTCGTTTGCCGGAATTTTGATGACCGGTATTGCAGGTGGTGCAATAGTTCAAATATTGATCGGAGCGATCAGCGATTTGATTTCATTAAAAGTCGGCATGATGCTGATCTTTGTCACGCTGGGTTATATTCTGAGTATCAGTTTCTGGGCAAAACCTTTGGTTAACAACAAAACAGTCAGCCTGAAAAGTTTATTCAGCAAAAACTAAATCAATTGGAAAAGGAGATAAAAACAAGCTAAAAATAGATCAGTTAATACCATTCATTATGACAAAATTAGCAGTACTTGGAGGTTCACCAGTTCGTGACACCAAAGTGAATCCCTGGCCGAAATGGCCGGTATGGGACGAAAAAGAAGAAAAAGCCTTGCTCGAAGTTTTGAACAGCGGCTTGTGGTCGTACAACGGTCCGAAAGAGACCGAGTTCAATAAGAATTTTGCCGAATTCTGCGGTGTCAAATATGCAGTTTCCGCTGCTAACGGCACGGTCACATTGCAAATGGCATTGGAAGCCTGCGGCATTGGGGTTGGCGATGAAGTTATTCTTCCGGGTTTAACCTGGCAGGCAACTGCAGCAACGATTATTGATGTGAATGCAACGCCTGTTCTGGTTGATGTGTGCGAAGACACCTGGTGTATTGATCCGAAAGAAATTGAAAAAGCGATAACTCCCCGCACAAAAGCCATTATCCCGGTTCATTTATATGGCAATTTTGCTGATATGGATGAAATTCTACGGATTGCCAAAAAGCACAACCTTTGGGTAATCGAAGATTGCGCTCACAAACATGGCGGCGAATGGAACGGAAAGAAAGCGGGAAGTATCGGCGATATTGGCAGCTTTAGTTATCAGTTATCCAAGATTTTGACTGCAGGAGAAGGCGGGTCGGTCACTACGAATAACTTCGATTTGTATGAGAAACTGGATGCACTTCGCAATTGCGGACGCCGTCCCGAACCTCCAACTGCTGCGGCTGCTAACAAAGGCGAGGGCCAATATTTTGATGCCGGTAATTTCTGCCAGTCAGGTAATTTCAGGATTACCGAATTTCAGGCTGCAATCCTTGTTGAAGGTCTCAAAAGATTACCGGAGCAAAACCGGGTGAGAGACGAAAACGGAATCTACCTTAATTCGCTGATCAGATCAATCCCTGGAATTATCCCAATGAGCAGGGATGCCCGTGAAACGAAAGAGTCATATTTCAATTTCTCATTCCGGTATAACCAGGCTGAATTCAAAGGTTTGCCCGTTGCTAAATTCAGAGCTGCGCTAACTGCTGAACTTGGAATTGATGTGGCAGCCAGTTATACGCCCTTGAATAAATGCTCATTGTATATGCCACACACAAAACCTGCACGTCACAAACTTTCAGAGGAATACTGGGCTGCCATCAATCCGGAACGGTTTGAATTACCTGTTTGCGATAAGATTCACTTCGAAGGTTCAGCCTGTATCCACCATAAAATTCTGATGGGAACAAAAGCCGATATGGAATTGGTTGCCGCTGCAATCAAAAAAGTTTACGATTACGCAGAGAACCTTTAATTCCTGATCAATCAATTCGTTTGTATATTTTCATTGAATTAGTGGTGGTTCGCCATCACTAATTCA
>JBAWZG010000353.1:0-3327 GCA_037143155.1 Bacteroidia bacterium | reverse complement strand
AAAACCAAATAATTTGAGATTTAAATATTCTTATTTACAACAACTTAGCACACATTATGAAAATCATTTTAACTGTAATCAAACTCTATCTGTTTATTGCCTTGCTTGTTTTAATCTCATGTAAGAAAGAGATTAAAAACTTCGCTCCCGTTATTCATGATCAAATATTTTCAATAGATGAAAATAGCCCTGCTCAAGCAATAGTTGGTAGGGTTTTGGCATTTGATAAAGAGAATTGTCAAACCCTAACGTATTCAATCATTAATGGAAACACTTTCGACGCTTTTAGTATTTTAACTGACGGTACAATAACAATTAAAAATGAACAAGCCATTGACTTTGAAAAAACTCCAATTTTCAAATTACGAATACAGGTTGCAGATAATGAAAACAATAAGTCCGCTGCAAATATTACAATCAATTTAAATGATATTGAAGCTCCAATTTCAGGACTGATTTTATATATGCCTTTCGATGGAAACACCAATGATTTAAGCGTAAATGCAAATAATGGCATTGATTCAACCGCCGACAATTTTGTGTCCGGAGTGAAGTCACAGGCTTTGGATTTTGATGGCATAAAAGATTTTATCCGGTTAACCAATTCTATAAACTCAGAGAACGGAATAAGTGTTTCTTTCTGGCTTAAAACAAGAGGAGGAATTGGCGATGAGAATAATGGTGCGATAGTGAGTAAATACAGTATGAGTAATAACACGAGGAGTTTTATGATTTTTTCATTTGGCGCAAATAATACACGAAGCGTTAACAGTCTAAATGCATATTTTTACAAATATGGATATTCTTCGCAGATCAATGACTTTGTCAAATCATATCTGGAGTTGGATGAGTTGAAAGTTTTTCCACATCCGGAATTTTGGACAATTATTAACCCCAAACTGCTGATCCTCAATACATGGTCTCATTGTATTGTAAATGTTACCCCAAATACAATTGAAACCTGGATCAATGGCGAATTGTGCACGAAAAAAGCAAGAGAATTTTATTCTTATTCAAGCAACAGTGAACCCGTATTTATTGGGAACAATTTGAGCGGAGGGTCCGGCAATAAAAATCATTTCAATGGCACATTAGACGAGCTAAGAATATACGACAGAGGCTTGACTAATGAAGAAATAAAGACTTTGTTTAAAGAATAATATATTCCTTCCAAGGTCTAATCCTCAGAAAATGAATCAGTCAGTTTATAGAATTTGGCGATATTAGTCAGCTTACTACCATGAGATTGAAATGAAGTTTTTAAGATTTGGAAAGCTCCGAAAGCAATTACTTTTTCAGTACAACTTTATAATGCAAGTCTTCTTTCTTATTGGCAAAGAGTATATTCACCAGATAAAAGCCATTGTCATATTTCCCTAAATCAAGCTTTTTAATTCCGGTTGTTCCTTTTGCAACATGTTCGAAGTAAACCACTGATCCTTTGGAATCAACAACCTGAATATGACAATCAACCGTCTCCGATTTAAAATCCACATTCACCAGTCCGATGGTTGGATTCGGAAATACATTGACTATCCTTGACTGCGAAATATCTTCAACACCAGTACTTGTTGGTACCCAATCCAGAGCAATATCAGTAAAAAGGGTGGTGTTTGCAGGGGTAAGATGAATCAGCGATACTCCTTTGGTGAAGGTAAAAGAGGTCACTGTTTTTGCGGTAGTTTTGCTATCGTCCCAGGCCATTTCAATCCAGATTTTATAATCTCCGTCAGCCACTATTGCTTTTGCAACATTGGAGCCATCCCATTTAACAGTTATTGGAGTGTAGGATGTCAGTGTAGCTCCTGTAGTAGCATCAACCACATTGGAAGCAGATTTTGAAGTCCACGTTGCCAAATGATCGATCGTACTGCCCGAAGATTGCCTTAGCTTGGTTTTGACAAATGCACCGGAAGAATTCTCCAACCACATGGCAACAACATGTTTGGCACCATATTTACCATTGTGCGCAACAGGATTTATGGTAAATGTAAAATTGCCGGCCGTTTGTGCCTGACTATTCATCACAATAAAAAGACTTAGTAAAAACAAGCCTGACGATACTATCTTAAACATATGTTGTTTCATAATCTTATGGTTTCACTAATCCATTTTTTAAAACGTCGAAATTAAGAATAAGCCGGAGTCTTTTTAATTGAGACGATATTTCTTTTTAACTATTTGCAGAAAGGAGTATTCAAAATGTTTCCGACTGCTGTGAAAACAGATGTCCGTGGATTCTACTTTTTATATTTTAACTTTGCACCAACACAATTCAGAGAATTCATTGCTATGCTGCAGAATAAAAAAGAACAACCCAAAGAAAAATCCAAGATCCATCCCCGGAACAAAAACAGGGAACGCTACGATTTCAAACAATTAGTCGGGAGTTTTCCGGAATTGGCAGCCTTTGTCAAGCCGAATTTGTACGGTGACGAATCAGTTGATTTTGCCGATCCACAAGCGGTGAAAGCACTGAACAAAGCCATTTTGCTGCATCACTACGGCATCAGTAACTGGGATGTTCCGGCTGGTTATCTGTGTCCGCCGATTCCCGGAAGGGCAGATTATATTCATCACATTGCCGATTTTTTATGCCGCAACAACTACGGAAAAATCCCAACCGGGCTTGAAATCAAGTGTTTCGATATTGGCGTTGGCGCCAGTTGCATCTATCCGATCATCGGAATTCAGGAATACAACTGGTCGTTTATTGCCTCCGATATCGACCGGATTGCCATTGAATCGGCGAACCGGATCATTCAATCGAATCCGGCCTTGCAGGGGAAGGTTGAATGCAAACTGCAGAGCAATCCGAAAGATTTTTTCTACGGAATTATCCGGAAAGACGAACAGATCGATCTGTCGATTTGCAATCCCCCGTTTCATGCTTCGGAAAAAGAAGCGCAGGCCGGTACTCTCCGGAAAATTCACCATCTGAATCTGGACAAAAAGCCGGAGCCGATCCTGAATTTTGGAGGCCAGAACCACGAATTGTGGTGCGACGGCGGAGAAGAAAAATTCGTCCGGAACCTGATTCAGCAAAGTAAGAAATACGCCGGAAACTGTTTTTGCTTTTCCACCATGATTTCGAAAGAATCGAATCTCCGCAGTGTTTACCGCACCCTCGAAGAAGCCGGAGTTTTTGGTATGGAAACTATCCCGATGGGACAAGGAAACAAAATCAGCCGGATTGTGGTCTGGACATTCCTGAACACCGAAGAACAGAACAAATGGAAGAATACACGCTGGAAAGCCTGATCTGGAAATCTCATAGATAAGTTTGGTTTAAACGCGAAGACGCAAAAACGCTAATATTAAAAATTA
>JBAWZG010000352.1:0-3346 GCA_037143155.1 Bacteroidia bacterium | reverse complement strand
CAGAAGAAACGGGGATGGATGTCAGCGAAGGATTGATTTCTTTTCCGGATAAGGTAAAAACCTGTGAACTTGTTTTTTTGAGCATTAACATTTCCAGTTGCGGTAGGTTACTTAAATCGCCGAACCAGCCGGAAGGCGTATAATAAGTAGCTGAGGCTATTGCCGATTTGATATAGTCGAGATTGGTCATTGACAGGCTCCCCAAAACAGAACCAACTTTCAGATCTGCCGGAATTGCGCTTAATGAAATCCAGTTCCATCCGGCTGCCAGCGTTCTTTTCAGTGTGACGGTCGGAACAAAAGCGCTTACCGAATATACTTTTTGAGTCGTGCCATCTTCGGCAGTAACAGTATATGATACCGGCGAGGTAAAATTTCGGATTGATCCGCCAGCCGGAACAACCGAGGCTTTTGGCGATAGCTGGAAAGTTGGTGACAGTGCACGTGGATCGGTTCCGTATGGCAGGTATAAAATTACCTGAAGTGCAGCCTGATTTACTCTGGTTGAATCAGCACCAGTTAACGAAGCATTGATTATTTGTGCTTCGGAACTCAACAGATTCAGGTTTTTGACGGTAATTGAAACTTTATCGGTATCCGAATTGATATGTCCGTCGTTCACAACCAATGAAAGAACCAATACCGAATCACGATGAACCAACGGAGCAATAAAAGTCGGTTTGCTCACGGTAGCCGACGATAAAATTACATTGGAAGGAACAACCCATCTAAAAGTAATGACCTCTCCATCAGCATCTGCCGATAATGATCCGTCGAGTTGAACGATTGCGCCTTCGTTCACAGTTTGGTCGCCACCGGCGAAAGCTACCGGTTTTTTATTCAGGTTTACAACAGTGATTACAACCGTATCGGCAAGTGATGTGAGTATACCATCAGCAACCTCGAGTTTGAAACGATAACTTTTGTCGTTATTCACCTGAGGTGCATTAAACGAAGGCGATACACCAAGGGCATCAAAAAGGATGATTCCATCCAGTGAAGTCCATTTGTAGGAAATCACATCCCCATCAGGATCTTTTGAAAGGCTGCCATCGAGCGAAACGAAAGTTCCTTCGTTGTAACTTTTATCCGATCCGGCATTGGCAACCGGACGTTTGTTTACCTGCAGAACAGTTACCGTTACGGTTGAAGGATCGGAGTTGTCAGTTCCATCGTTTACAACTAAAGTGAAAACATAATTGGTATTGACTTTAACCTCTGGCGCAGTAAATGTAGGTTTTACGAGGGTGTTGTCGTCCAGAGTAATTCCGGCAGGCGCTGTCCATAAATAAGTTAGCGGATTGCCATCTTCATCGTACGAGGCTGATCCATCGAGCTGCACGGTTTGGCCTTCGGGAACAGATTGATTTGGCCCCGCTTTGGCAATTGGTCGGTAACTGATTTGTTCGACCCTTGTAATTTTTCCGTTTTTTAAAGTGGAGTGCAGCGACGATTCATTCGCTGCCATTGAATTCAGCGTTATGGTGGTTTGCTGACCCAACGCGATGGTATTTTTCAGCCGGAATTTCAAAAAGCATAGATTTCCGGATTGGATACCGGTTGAAGTGGCTCCAACGATGTGTACTGAATTTCCGGTTTGAACGTATTCGGTCAGCATTTGCTGGTCAATTCCTTCCAGGCCTTTGAATTCGAGGTCATTTCCCTGGAAGGAAATCGTTCCATCGAAATCAAAAATTGATTTTCCTCCCGGCAGCAAAGTGCTGGCAATCGGAACACGAACATCCTTATCCAATACCGCATCCGAATTTGTGATTGAAAACTCATTGTCAAGAATCAGAAAGTCACCGCTGTTTTTGGTTGCTCCATGAAAGTCGGTTGCTGTAACCTGAACTGTTCCCCCCGACAATGTAGTCAGGAAGCCTTGTACATCGATGCTTGCAAGGTTTGGATTTGAAACCTTATAACTCAAAGGGTTCGTCCCGTTAGTCACCGTAAGTTTCTGGGTGGTTCCCCACATCAATGTACCGCTGTTGGGTGAAATATTTAAAGAAGGCAAATAATAAACTTCCACAAAATCGTTGGTTGAAAATGCCCGAAGTGACTCGTTGAATTGCATGTTCTGAAGTGTAAAATAGTGGTTACCACTATTTACAGCCTTGAAACCCAGATAGCAAAGAATTCCATTGCCATTAATTCCGTTGGTTGAAGCAAATGAAACCCTGACGAGGTTGGTTACAGCATTATTTTGAAGTGAAATATCAAAATCACCGGTTTTTACACTTTCTTTTATTCCCTGTACATTCCCATTGAATGACAGCTCGAAATAGCCTGAAAAGATTTTTGTTCCCGGGGCGATTTCAATTTTTACCGGTAAATAGAAGGTGTCATTAGGCCAGGCCGTACTGCGCATCACGCTCATTTTGACCGCACGAACATCAATATTTCCGGTCATATACGATTTCTCTCCATCCTTATCGGTTACATAAGCTTTGCTGTACCCGGGGCTTTTGGCTTTTACCCTGGTTGCACTGCTGATCACGGCAACGGCAGTATCTACCACATTGTAAATGTATGGAGCAGCGCCACCGCTCACATACATCTGTGCCTCATCGCCCACATAAAGCTGAATATCATCGGGATAAATGTCGGGATAGGAACGGTAATTGATTTGGATATAATTACTTTTCCAGGTCATTGCCGGCGAACCTTCGTTCAGATAACTTTGGCCCGAAATGTTATCCATGGTCAGCCAATATCCTCCACGCAGAGCTTTAAACCGGAGGTAGATCATATTGCCGTCACCTTTTAGTGCTGTAGAACCTGCCCCGGCGATAATAATCTGGCCGCGAGTTTTTTTGTTGAAAGTTGGGATTCCCCAGTCAGTAAGAACTGATCCAACGGAATCAATTCCTTGAAATTCGAAGTAATCGGCGTTGTACGAGATGCCGAAACGGAAGGCGTAAACATTTTTCCCTGTAAGTAGGGAATCAGCTTTCACCGCAAGGGTGAAAGTGTCTTTTTCTAAAACGGTTGCCCCCTGGATGCTGAAACCTATGGTGGTTTGCGCGACTGTCGTACCCGTCAAAAACACCATGAAGCACCAGGTCCATAAGCAGGAAGCAAATCTATATCTGATTAATTTATTCATCTGTATCAGTTTTATTTTAGTGTCTGGTTCTTTTTCCAGTATTGCATAATTGCCTGAGATTGGTTTGTACAAGTTGTTTTTTGGCAAACATGCGTGTTCATCTAAAATGCTTGCTATTCGCCGGAAAGGATTCTGTTATAATTCCGGAATCCATTCCATTGAAATGCTTACTTTATCAGAATTTTTTTTGAATAGCTGAAGTCATCAGCTTTCAAATTCAGGATATAAATGCCCCTG
>JBAWZG010000351.1:0-3349 GCA_037143155.1 Bacteroidia bacterium | reverse complement strand
GCAAAAGCAGCGTTGCAAGGGTCTTGTGTGAAATACTTAACTTCAAATATATTTCAACCGGCAGCATCCAACGACAAATTGGTAAGGAAAATGGGATGAACACGCTGGAATTGAATTACTTTTCAGAAAAAAACCTGGATATTGACAAGTACATCGACGATCAGGTGATCAAAATAAATGATGAAGCGGATTCATATATACTGGACTCCAGAATGGCCTGGCACTTCATTCGCAAATCATTTAAGATATATTTGACTGTCGATCCAATGGTTGCGGCTCAACGGGTAATTGCAGATAATCAGCGGCAAAGTGAACCCATGATTGAGGATGCCTATGAAAAATCGTTAAACCTGCTTGAGCGGAGAGCTGCTGAGGATAAGCGTTTCAAGTTGATATACGGTGTAGATTGCGCCGATTTAAAGAATTATGATTTGGTAATCGATACCACAAATTCAAGCATTGAAGAAATCGCAAAATTGATTGTCAGGCATTTTCACGATTTTTCAAAGCAGCTTCAGGAAAATGAGTAATAATTGATTTCTTTAAGTATCTCTAATTGGAAAAGATTCTGAGAATACATAAAATTCTGCTAAATCCTACTTTCCCGATTGGTAAGCACCTTATACAATTCGAACCAGATAATGCTCGAAAAACCAAGGGCTACGCATACAACTGCTTCAGTTAAACTGATGGGTTTGAATTGAAACATATTCATCAGGAATGGCACATTCAGGATTAAAACAAGGAAAAAGGCAGCTCCGCCAGCAACCCATTTCACAGTTTTATTGGGAGTTGCAATGATTTTGAAAATATTGCGTGTCCATGAACGGTTAGATAAAATCACCGCAATATTCGAAGCAATCAATGTGGTAAATGCCAGTGCACGGACTTCCTGCTCGGAATAATTCATTCTCAGTCCAAAGAAATAAACGGCAAAAACAATCACCAGAATTCCGATTCCCTGGGTACAACTCAGCCAAATTTTACCTGCTCCAAAGAATGGTTCATTGATATCTTTTGGCGGACGATTCATCACGTTTTTTTCTTCCAGCTCGGCCTCAAAAATAATGGAACAGGCCGGATCAATAATCAATTCGAGAAAGACAATGTGCACAGGCCAGAGCAGCAGCGGCCAGTCGGCAAAGAACACCGGAATGAGCGACAGACCGGCAATAGGAACGTGAATGGCAAAAATATATCCCAGTGCTTTTTGCAGGTTATCGAATATCCGGCGACCCATTTTTATGGCCCCGACAATCGAAGCAAAATTGTCGTCCATGAGCACAAGTGATGAAGCTTCCCTGGCCACATCAGTTCCTTTTTCGCCCATGGCAATACCGATATTGGATGCTTTCAATGCAGGTGCATCGTTCACACCGTCACCAGTCATGGCAACAATTTCACCATTACGTTTCAGCGCATTCACAATTTTCAGTTTCTGCTCCGGAATTACCCGTGCAAACACATTCACATCCTTAATCCTTTCGCACAATTCATCCTCAGTCATCTGATGCAGTTCAGTCCCGCTGATTGAAACCTGATAATTTTTCAGTCCAATCTCGCGGGCAATATTCATGGCAGTAACCGGATAATCGCCGGTTATCATGATTACGCGAATTCCGGCCTGGTAACATTCGCGGACCGCTTCAGGAACAGTCTCCCGGATTGGATCAGACAAAGCCAGCAAGCCAATAAATTCGAAATCGAAATCATGCTGTATGGCCGGCAAATCTTCAGAACCAATCATCGCTCTTGCAACACCCAGCACTCTCAGTCCCGCAGAAGCCATTTCGGAAACAGCCCCGGCAAATTTTGTTTTATCGTCAGCCGAAAGATGGCACAAATCAAAAATAGCCTCAGGCGCTCCTTTGGTGGCAATGATTTGCTGCTGGTTTTGTGAGCTGGTGAATACCCGTGACATGGCCAGAAGATCTTTCGAAAGCGGGTATTCTTTTACCATGTGCCAGTCGGTATGTATGTGCTCGGTATCCTGCAAATAGGATTCACCCATATTGGTAATGGCCCGTTCCATCGGATCAAACGGATTCGTCTGGCTCGACAAAATACCATATTCGATGATTTCATGAAACTCTTCCGGAAATCCATTGGTTTTGCTAACCAAATGAAATTTTTCTCCATTATATAGCTGAGTGACCGTCATTTTATTTTGGGTGAGCGTACCCGTCTTGTCAGTACACAAAACTGTTGCTGAACCCAGTGTTTCAACGGCAGAAGGCTTGCGAGTCAATACATTTTTTTTGGACATCCGCCAGGCACCGAGCGCCATAAAAACGGTCAGTACGACCGGAAATTCTTCAGGCAGCATGGCCATTGCCAAAGTAATTCCGGCAAGGAATCCTTTCAGCAAATCACCCCGGGTGAGCGTATAGACAAGAATTACAACTACACAAAGAGATATCCCGATTATGGCCAGTTTTTTCACCAGCGAAGCCATCTCGGTTTTCAGTTTGGTAGGCTCCTCCACCACTGAAGCCAACGCTTTTCCGATTTTTCCGATCTGGGTATTTTGACCAATAGAAGTGACTTTCACAATTCCGTTTCCCTGAACAATCATCGAACCTGAAAATACAAATGGCAATTCGTCACCTCCTGGCTGTGTTTCAAGATCACTGCCATTCCATTCCGATTTACTAACCGGAACCGATTCGCCTGTAAGCAGCGATTCGTCGGCCATCAGGTTCACCGAATACAAGACCGTAGCATCGGCTGGTACCCGGTCGCCCTCCTGAAGAATAACCAGATCGTCGGTAACCACCTCGCGACCGGCAATTCGTTTTTCAACCCCTTCGCGAATGACCAAAGCACGCGGACTGGCAAGATCCTTCAGTGCATCCAGGGCTTTCTCAGTTTTCTTTTCCTGATAAAATTCAATCCCCATAATAACGAAGACAAAACCAAGCAACATCAGGCCTTCCTGAATATCGCCCAAGACCAGGTATAAAGTACCGCAGGCAACCAGCAACAGAAACATAGGTTCTTTTACCACACCCCAGGCAATCGTGAACAGATTTTTGGGTTTCGACGAAGGCAATTCATTGAGGCCTTCTGTTCTCTGTTTCTCTGTAACCTGTGCGCTGTTTAATCCTTGAAATTTATCTGATTTTAAATCAATCTTCATCTGATAGTATTAGTTTTTTTAAATGCCAGATGGAACTCGCCACCGATAATCAAAGTTTCTTGCATGAATATCGATGGAAAGTTACATAAGCTTGTTTTCAGCTAATTATTTGATTAGAATATACTAACCATATATGCAAATTTTTTTTATCGCTTCAGGAATATTTTTTCAAGGATGTTCTCCAACTGCTTAAGTTCAGTTTTTCCAAGA
>JBAWZG010000350.1:0-3363 GCA_037143155.1 Bacteroidia bacterium | reverse complement strand
TGTTATAGCCATGTGCTTTATTTTCTGTCATTTAGCCGTCTGTTTACTTTTTGAAATACTTTTGTATTAAAGCAAGCAATTGATCCTTGTTAACAGGTTTTGAAATATAATCGTTGCAACCCGCTTCTATTGACTTTTCTATTGTTCCGGTAAGTACTATAGCAGTCTGCGCTATTATGACAACTTCTTTGTTAAATACCCGGATTTGCCGTGTGGCTTCATAGCCATTCATTTCAGGCATTTGTATATCCATCAATATAAGGTCTATGTCAGGATTGTTACGGCAAGCTTCAACGGCTTCAATCCCTGTTCTCACTTTCAAAATTTCTTTGCAAAATGTTTTAACTTCTATGTCAAGTAACATTTCTGATGTTTTATCATCTTCGGCAATCAGAATTTTTAGTCCCGAAACTGCTGAATTATCCTGATTTTCGGTGGCTGCCGAAACGGCATCTTCAATACTATTTTTATTTTGCGGTTCGGCATTGTATGGCAATGTAAAATAGACTGTTGAGCCTTTCCCTTGCTCACTTTCGAACCAAATTTTACCATTGTGTTTCTCCACAAAATCTTTGCAAAGGATCAGTCCCAGTCCAGTTCCTGTCTCCTTATTGGTACCAGTGGTTGAGAAGCTTTGGTCGATCCGGAATAATTTATCTATGCTATTTTGGGGTATTCCAACACCGCTATCGCTTACCGAAAAGATGATCTCGCTTTGTTTTTCCATTACTGAAACTATGATCTCACCGCCTGGCATCGTGTATTTTACAGCATTGGAAATCAAGTTTCTTACTACCGTACTTATCATTGCATTATCAGCAAAGACAAAAGCCTTGTGTGGCAATACATTTTTGATGGTGATTGATTTTTGCCCGGCAATGTCATCATACAAAAGAGTTATTTTATTGATACATGCCACCATATCGAAATACTCCGGATTGAATTCCATTCTGCCGGTTTGCGAGCGCGACCATTCCATCAGATTCATTAGTAAATCCATTACCTTGTTCGACGATTTTAAGATTAAATTGCCATACAGGTCTATTCCTTCAATATCCTTATTCTTAATCTGCTCCACCAGCAATTTGCTTAAGCCTATAATAGAGTTAAAAGGGCTTTTGAGGTCGTGGCCAATAATTGAGAAGAATTTGTCTTTGCTTGCGTTAAGTTCGCTTAATTTGATTTCACTTTCCTTTAATAATACTTCTGCCTGTTTGCGAACTGTAATATCCTGAATTGAACCATAAAGCCTTTTCGTTTCACCATTTTCCTGATAGGCTTTCCCTATTGAATGCACCCATCGATGGTTACCTTTATTGGTGATAAACTCCAACTCCAGATCGAAAGGTTCGCCAAACTTAATTGCACGATCTATTGCATTTTTAATAACATGTTGCGATACAGGGGCATAGAAATTAATTCCTTTATTGACGGTGGGATCAAATTCAGGTTCAAGTTCATGAATTTTGAAAACCTCTTCTGTCCATGTTTGCTTCATTGTTTCAGTATCGAATTCCCATCCACCAACTTTTGCTGTTTCGCCAGTTATTTTTAGCAATGCATCTTTTTTAAGTAGCTCATTTTCATTCAGTTTCCGCTCGGAAATGTCCTGGACTGTTCCAATTGAGCGGAGGGGTATGCCATTTGTATCATAAAAGGTCTCGCACTGTTCCTGAACGAATTTTATCCGTCCGTCGGCAAAACACAGACGATGTTCAATCACGTATGGAGTCCGGGTACTGAGAGAGTTGGTATATGCAAAATTGACGGATTCCTGGTCGTCAGGATGAATGGTTTTCAAGAAAGCCTCGAAGGATGCACCGAACTTATCGGGATCAATCTCGAACATCCTGTAGATTTCATCGGACCACTTAAGAATGTTGTTGACGATATCCAAATCCCAGCTACCGATTTGCGCGATACGTTGAGCCTCCTTGAGTTGAGTTTCGCTTTCCTTTAATCTCTCTTCTGCCAGTTTACGTTCTGTGATATCTATTGCTATTCCGCCAAGCAACACAACATTTTCTGAAATTCGAATAGGAAATTTTATGGTTTCAAAGGTTCTATAATTTCCGTTACAATCCTTCATGGTTTCTTCGAGTTTGTTAACCCCTGATTCCATAGCCTTTTTATCGTCATCGGATACTCGAACAGCTTCATCAACAGTAATTAAATCACTGTTCAATTTATTTTCCCAGTTTTCAAAACCCATCATATCAATAAGGTAGCGATTAAAAAATAAGTTTCTGCCATACGTATCTTTAATAAATGCCGAAGCTGGCAGATTATCCATAAATGCGGCGAACATTTCTTCACTTTCTTTAAGTTCTTTTGTTAATTTTTCTGCAATTTGCTGCGCCCTAAAACGAGTGTTTAATAATGACAGCGACAAAGAAAACAACAACAAACTGATTAGGAAACCACTGAATAAAACAATAAGCACTTTACTTTGAAAATAAGCAGATTGCCCGTTTGATTTTGTAAACTTCAAAGTCCATTTTTTCCCATTAAACTCGATTGGGATTATACGATTTTCAATGGATTTATCAGTATGGCTTATTGTGTCTGTGCTTTGACTGTCGAATAATAAAGAATTTTGCGAAATGCTGTCATTATCGAACACTTGCAGATGAATTTTATTGTTATCGTTTAAATCCCTGCTTCCTAAAATGCCTTGCATCAAATCAACCATGCGAAAAGGACTATATACCCAACCAATTATAGCTGCTTGTCGTTCTTCTATTGTATTGGCTGGTAAACCATTTCGGTAAACAGGAACATACATGAGAGTTCCTGCTTGCACATCTTTATCGGTTTCCTGCACCAGTAAAACTTTTTCCGAAAGTGCTGCAATGTCGTAATCGCAGGCTTTTTCCATTGTTTTTCTTCTAATCGGTTCCGAATACATATCGTAACCAAAGGCTCGTAGATTTCTGTCGGCAAAAGGTTCAAGGTAAATAATAGAAGTATATATTTCCCGGTCTCCTGCCGGACGAACAGTATAATCCGGGAAACCTTCTTTACTAATTTGTTGGATATGCTGTTGTAATTGTTCTTTTTTAATAATGACTGAAAAACCAACGCCTTGAATACCTGGTAAATTCTTATTTAATCTGGAATGTTCGATAAAAATTTTCCAGTCTTTTCTTGTAACTGAATCAGATACTGCAAATAATGATGAACCACTTCGTAAAAGTTGAGCATGTGAGTAAAGTCGTGTAGTTATTTTTGTTTTAATTTCGTTACATACCAAAGCAAATTCATGCTTTGCTACAGTTTCCGAATCTTTTTTTGTATAAATAGCTGCTGCAAGGGTTAAAACAATTCCAATAATCAGAATTGCAAATGATTGCCATTTTTTTG
>JBAWZG010000349.1:0-3371 GCA_037143155.1 Bacteroidia bacterium | reverse complement strand
GCAAAAGCAGCGTTGCAAGGGTCTTGTGTGAAATACTTAACTTCAAATATATTTCCACGGGCAGCATCCAGCGACAGATTGGCAAGGAAAACGGGATGAACACGCTGGAATTGAATTACTTTTCAGAAAAAAACCTGGATATCGACAAGTACATCGATGACCAGGTAATCAAAATAAATGACGAGGAGGATTCCTATGTTCTCGACTCAAGAATGGCCTGGCATTTTATTCGCAAATCATTTAAAGTATACCTGACTGTCGATCCGATTGTCGCGGCCCAACGGGTCATTGCAGACAATAACCGGCAAGGCGAACCGATGATCGAGGATGCCCGCGAAAAATCGTTAAACCTGCTGGAACGAAGGGCTGCTGAGGATAAGCGTTTCAAGTCGATATACGGCGTGGATTGCGGCGATTTAAAGAATTACGACTTGGTAGTTGATACCACAAATTCAAGCATCGACGAAATTGCAAAATTGATAGTCAGGAAATACTCTGATTTCAGGAAATATCTTCCGGTAAATCGGTAATAATGGTATTTATACTACAAAAGCTATTCCAACAACATCTGAATATGCTTTTTAACCGGGTTAAATCCATGATTGGGAAGATTTCAATCATCTTTTCTTGAAATTTATCCGAAGATTAAACTAATTTCTCGTCGGCATATAAATTCAAGCATTAAACCTTTCTTTCCCGATTAGACAACACCTTGTACAATTCGAACCAGATAATGCTCGAAAATCCCAGGACAACACATACAATGGCTTCCGTGAAACTGATCGCTTTGAACTGAAACATATTCAGAAGGAATGGCACATTGAGGATTAAAACCAGGAAAAACGCAGCTCCTCCAACAACCCATTTTACCGTTTTGTTTGGAGTCGCAATGATCTTGAATATATTGCGTGTCCAGGAACGGTTCGATAAAATCACCGCAATATTTGAAGCGATAAGTGTGGTAAAAGCCAGGGCACGAACTTCCTGTTCGGAATAATTCATTCTCAGTCCGAAGAAATAGACTCCAAAAACAATAGCCAGAATTCCGATTCCCTGGGTACAACTCAGCCAAATTTTCCCTGCACCGAAGAATGGCTCATTGATATCTTTCGGCGGACGGTTCATCACGTTTTTCTCTTCCAGTTCTGCTTCAAAAATAATGGAACAGGCCGGATCGATAATCAGTTCGAGAAAAACAATGTGTACTGGCCAGAGCAACAAGGGCCAGCCGGCAAAAAACACCGGAATGAGCGACAATCCAGCTATAGGAACGTGAATAGCAAATATATACCCAAGTGCTTTTTGAAGGTTATCGAATATCCGGCGACCCATTTTTACGGCCCCGACAATCGAAGCAAAATTATCGTCCATCAGCACCAGCGAAGAAGCTTCCCTGGCCACATCGGTTCCTTTTTCGCCCATGGCAATTCCGATATTAGAAGCTTTCAGGGCAGGGGCATCGTTCACACCATCACCGGTCATGGCAACAATTTCACCGTTCCGTTTGAGCGCATTCACAATTTTCAGTTTCTGTTCAGGAATAACCCGGGCAAACACATTCACATCCTTAATTCGTTTGCACAATTCATCCTCGGTCATTTGTTGAAGTTCAGTTCCGCTGATTGAAACCTGATAATTTTTCAATCCAATCTCACGGGCAATATTCATTGCGGTTATAGGATAATCTCCGGTGATCATAATCACTCGAATTCCGGCCTGGTAGCATTCGCGAACAGCTTCGGGAACAGTTTCCCGGATTGGATCCGACAAAGCCAGCAACCCAATAAATTCGAAATTGAAATCATGCTGTATTTCAGGCAAATCTTCAGAATCGATCAGCGCTCTTGCCACGCCCAGAACCCGCAATCCGGCAGATGCCATTTCAGAAACGGCTCCGGCGAATTTTGTTTTCTCGCCATCTGAAAGATGACACAAATCAAAAATAGCTTCAGGAGCTCCTTTGGTGGCAATGGTTAACCGGTGTTTTTCGTGATTGGAAAAAACCCGCGACATAGCCAGGAGATCCTTTGAAAGCGGATATTCCTTCACCATGTGCCAGTCAGTATGTATATGTTCCGTATTCTGCAGGTACGAATCGCCCATATTGGTAATCGCCCGTTCCATCGGATCAAACGGATTCGTCTGGCTCGACAAAATACCGAATTCGATGATTTCATGAAACTCCTCCGGAAATCCATTGGTTTTACTGACTGCATGAAACTTGTCTCCATTATAAAGCTGGGTAACCGTCATTTTATTCTGGGTGAGCGTACCTGTTTTATCGGTACATAAAACTGTCGCCGAACCAAGTGTTTCAACGGCAGATGGTTTGCGGGTCAACACATGTTTCTTCGACATCCGCCAGGCACCGAGCGCCATAAAAACAGTGAGTACTACCGGAAATTCTTCAGGTAGCATGGCCATTGCCAGAGTAATTCCGGCAAGGAATCCTTTCAGCAAATCGCCCCGGGTAAGTGTATAAACAAGAATAACCACGACACAAAGCGAAATCCCGATTATAGCCAGTTTTTTTACAAGCGAAGCCATCTCGGTTTTCAGTTTGGTAGGTTCTTCCACCACCGAAGCCAGTGCTTTTCCGATTTTCCCGATCTGGGTATTTTGACCGATCGAAGTGACTTTTACAATTCCATTTCCCTGAACAATCATCGAACCGGAGTATACAAATGGCAGTTCATCTCCACCCGGCTGACTTTCCGGATCAACGCCATTCCATTCCGATTTGCTTACCGGCACCGATTCTCCAGTGAGCAGCGATTCGTCGGCCATCAGGTTCACCGAATACAAAACGGTGGCATCGGCCGGAACACGGTCGCCCTCCTGCAGAATAACCAGGTCATCAGTCACCACTTCACGACCGGCAATTCGTTTTTCAATCCCTTCCCGAATGACCAAGGCACGGGGACTCGCAAGGTCTTTGAGCGCATCCAGTGCTTTCTCGGTTTTCTTTTCCTGATAGAATTCAATCCCCATAATTACGAAAACAAATCCCAGCAGCATCAATCCTTCCTGCTTGCTTCCCATAATAAGGTATAACGTACCGCAGGCAACCAGCAGCAAAAACATGGGCTCTTTTACCACTCCCCAGGCAATCGTGAACAGATTTTTGGGTTTCGACGAAGGCAATTCATTGAGACCTTCAGCTTTTTGTTTCTCTGTAACTTGCTCGCTGCTTAATCCGTGAAACTTTTCTGATTTTAAATCAATTTTCATGATCTTGTTTGCTTCTATCTATTTGATTAGAAAATACTAACTATATAGGTAAATTTTTTATCGCTTGAGGAATATTTTTTCAAGAATGTTCTCCAACTGCTTAAGTTCAGTTTTTCCAAGACTCTTTTTAATCAGTTCAA
>JBAWZG010000348.1:0-3406 GCA_037143155.1 Bacteroidia bacterium | reverse complement strand
TATTCTGATCACATTGCTACTTTTGCCGATCATTCCAAAAACTGTTAATTAAAACTGTTGCGATGAACCAGATTGTAGAGAAGGTTCTTTTTTCTGAAAAAGTAGCCAAATTTGTTGTTGATGCTCCCCGAATTGCCAAGTCGCGCAAACCGGGGCATTTTGTGATATTGCGGGTCGATGAAAAAGGAGAACGTATTCCTTTAACAATTGCTGGTGCTGATCCGGTTAAGGGAACTATTGATCTGGTGGTGCAGAAAATGGGAGTTAGTTCAACGAAATTGTTTGAGCTGAATGTTGGAGATTCTATTCTCGATATGGTTGGTCCGCTTGGCAAAGCAACACATATTCACAATCCCGGAACAATTTTGGCTTGTGGCGGTGGTGTTGGTGTTGCACCGATGTTGCCGATTGTTGAAGCTTTCAAGAAAGCAGGGAATCGCGTCATATCTATTCTTGCTGCACGGAATAAAGACCTGATCATCCTGGAAGACGAAATCCGGAGATGGTCTGACGAAGTAATTATCATGACTGATGACGGATCGTATGGAACCAAAGGATTGGTCACAACGGGAGCTGAAATGGTTATTCAACGCGAAACGGTGAACGAATGCATTGCCATTGGCCCAGCCGTGATGATGAAATTTACCTCATTACTTACCAAGAAATATCAGATACCTACTCAGGCAAGTTTAAATGCAATCATGGTGGATGGTACCGGAATGTGCGGTGCCTGCCGCGTGAGCGTTGGCGGTCGTACCCTTTTTACATGCATCGACGGACCGGAATTTGACGCGCATCAGATTGATTTTGATGAGTTGATTGTCCGTTTGGGCGGATATGCGGTAGAAGAAAAATTGGCCAACGAAAGGTATCAGTAATTCAATAAACTTCAAGAAATGTCTACAACTAAAGAATATCTTCAAACAGAGCGTGAAAAGGAATGGCGTGCCGAACTGAGAAAAAAAATGCCTAACAAGGATCGAACGGCCAAGATCAGGACACGCATGCCTGAACTGGATCCATTTGTTCGAATCCGTTACCAGGACAGGGAAGTTAACACAGGTCTTACTGCAACACAAGCTCAGGCAGAGGCTTCGCGATGTCTGGATTGTCCCAGTCCAACTTGTATTGACGGATGTCCGGTGAGCATCAATATCCCGAAATTTGTTAAATATATTGAGTTGGGAAGTTTTCTTGAAGCTGCCAAAACCTTGAAAGAAACTTCGGCATTACCGGCAGTTTGCGGTCGTGTTTGCCCTCAGGAAAAACAGTGTGAAGCCACTTGTTTTTATACCCAGAAAATGAAAAAGGATCCGGTTGCAATCGGTCACCTGGAACGATTTGCGGCTGACTATGAACGCGAAAGCGGATTTATGTCAGTGCCGGAAGTTGCTCCTTCCAATGGAATTAAAGTAGCTGCGATTGGTTCCGGACCTGCTTCACTTTCATTTGCCGGTGACATGGTCAAGTTGGGTTATGATGTCACGGTTTTTGAAGCCTTGCACGAAATTGGCGGAGTTTTGAAATATGGAATTCCGGAATTCCGGCTTCCAAACAAAATTGTGGATGTTGAATTGGACAGCCTTCAGAAAATGGGTGTCAAATTTGTACGAAATTTTATCGTTGGAAAAACGGCCAGTTTCGATGATCTGAAAGAAGAAGGATTTGAAGCTTTTTTTGTGGCCAGTGGAGCAGGATTGCCACGATTCATGAATATTCCCGGAGAAAACTACAATGGAATTCTCTCGTCAAACGAATACCTTACACGGGTAAATCTGATGAACGCTGCCAGCGATCAGTTTGATACCCCGGTAATCAAAGGAAAAAATGTGGCTGTGATTGGTGGTGGAAATACCGCGATGGATTCGGTCCGGACAGCCAAACGGTTGGGTGCCGAACGAGCCATGATCATCTACCGCCGGTCGCGCGAAGAAATGCCTGCACGGATTGAAGAAGTTCACCATGCAGAAGAAGAGGGCATTGAATTTATGAACCTCTGCAATCCGATTGAGTATTATGCCAATGAAAAAGGTATGGTTAACGGAATGCGGATTCAGCGCATGACCCTCGGTGAACCCGATGCTTCTGGTCGCCGCAGGCCAATCGTTCTTGAAGGCTCGGAATATGATATTCCGGTTGACCTCGTTGTTGTCGCTATTGGTGTTTCGCCCAATCCACTCATTCCTTCGGAAGTGAAGGAACTGAAGGTTAGTAAATGGGGAACCATCGAAGTGAACGAAGAAAACATGCAAAGTTCCATTCCGGAAATATTTGCCGGAGGCGATATCGTAAGAGGTGGAGCAACGGTAATTTTGGCAATGGGCGATGGCCGGAAAGCTGCTGCCGGAATGGATCAATACATTCAGGAAAAACATCAAAAGGCAAATTAATTTTTAACTTTAACGATCAATCTCATAGTTATGGCAAATATATCAACCCGCTTTTTTGGACTCGATTTAAAAAGCCCTGTGATAGCTGCAAGCAGCAGCATGACCGGTCATTCAGAACAAGTTCTGAAATTGACGGAAGCCGGTGCCGGAGCTGTTGTACTGAAATCAATTTTTGAAGAAGAAATTTATCACGAATTGCAGGAAGAACTGAGTTTGCGGTCGGATATGCATTCGGATCCCGAATACCTTGATTATTTTGATTATGTGATCAAAGACGAGAACATCCGGAAATATCTTCAGTTAATTTTAGATGTTAAATCCAGAACCTCTGTGCCGGTTGTTGCAAGTATCAACTGCATCAGTTCGAGCGATTGGGTTTTGTTTGCCCGGAAAATTGAGGAAGCTGGTGCTGACGCATTGGAATTGAATATGTTCGTTAATCCAACTGACGTTAATAAGTCGAGCGAGAATAACGAAGAATTTTATTTTGAAACAATCAGTAAAGTTCTTCATGTGGTCAAAATACCGGTATCGGTGAAGATCAGTCATTATTTCTCCAATCTGGCCGGAATCGTTCAGAAATTGTCGCAAACAGGAATTGTTGGAATAACTATTTTTAATCGGTTTTACAGTCCGGATATCGATATTGATAATCTCAACGTTATTACTACAGATGTTTTAAGTTCCCCTCATGATTTTATTTTGCCTTTGCGATGGACCGGTATTTTATCAGGAATAATGTCTTGTGAATTAGCAGCTTCAACAGGAATTCATTCGGGCGATACTGCGATAAAATTTATCCTGGCAGGAGCTTCTGCGGTTCAGATTGCATCGGTACTTTATAAGGAAGGTCCTTCAGCCATTACGAAAATGAACCAGGAAATTTCGGATTGGATGGATGAACATGGATTTGAAAAACTGGAAGACTTTAAAGGTTCATTAGCTCAGTCGGCTACTTCGGCACAAGCCTGGGAACGGGTTCAATTTATGAAATATTTTGGAGAGAAAGCTTTTTA
>JBAWZG010000347.1:0-3410 GCA_037143155.1 Bacteroidia bacterium | reverse complement strand
AACCAAAGTTGGATTTTCAGGTTTCGAATATTGGAGGTCAGCTCCAGGCAGATCCTGAATTAAACCCAATTCGAATTTTTCATACAATTCGGGTTTGTTCTTCTTGCAGAACTCCAGACTGGCATCCATGTGAATGAGTTTAAACCTGTTTTCGCCTATGATCTGAACAACCTGTTTCCGGATATTTTCGTCCGGAGAAATGAACGAACATATGGTAATAATTCCCTGATCGTTCAGGATTTTGCTGATGTGAGCAACGCGGCGCAGATGTTCGGTACGATCAGCGGGAGAAAAATCGAGTTCATTGGATAATCCTGAACGTATGGAACTTCCATCGAGCAACACAACCGTTGCACCCTGTTCAAACAATTCCTTTTCGAGTGTAAAAGCCAGTTCATTTTTACCTGAACCATGCAATCCCGTAATCCACAAAGTAACTCCTTTCTGGTTGTATCTTTTCTGCAACTGAGCTTCCGAAATCAGGCTTTCTCCTTTGGTGATGCGCAATTTGTTGGCTTCCAGCGTTTTTTCGTCCACTATTCTGGAAGGAAGGTCTTCTGCATTTAGTTTATCGATGATCATCCCTACCGCAACTGTGTTATTGGTCATCGCGTCTATCAGGATAAACGAGCCGGTACTGCGGTTCTTTTTATACGGATCGAAGAAAATGGCTTTGCTGGTGGTCAGCACTACCCTACCGATTTCATTCAGTTCAAAATGATCGACCGACGATTTTTGCAACGAGTTGACATCAATTTTATACTGAATTTTATCAATCCTGACCCGTGTGGTATTGTTGGCATGTTTGATAAAAAACTGGACGTTGGGATCCATCGGCTTTTCGTCCATCCAAACCACTGTGGCTTCGAAATGGCGTTCAATTCGTGGCAGATTATCCGGATAAACAATCATATCGCCCCGTGAAATATCGATTTCATCTTCGAGCGTGATGGTAACCGATTGCGGCGGAAATGCTTCTTCCAGGTTTCCGTCATAGGTGATGATCTCTTTTATTCGTGATTTTTTGCGCGAAGGTAAAACCATGATTTCTTCGCCTTTACGGATAATTCCTGAAGCAACACGGGCTGCAAATCCACGAAAATCGAGGTCAGGACGAAGTACATACTGAACCGGAAACCGCATATCATCAAAATTACGGTCGCTGCTGATGTGAACCGATTCCAAAAATTCGAGCATACTTTTCCCGTGATACCAAGGCATCAGGGTTGTCGGTACAACTACATTTTCGCCTTTCAAGGCTGCAATCGGGATGAAATTTACGTCAGGAACATCCAGCTGGGTGATGAATGATTTGTAATCGGCAACAATTTCATCGAACACTTTCTGATCGTAATTGACCAGATCCATTTTATTTACTGCCAAAACCACATGTTTGATTCCAAGCAATGAAACCAAAAAGGTATGACGACGGGTTTGGGTGATTACCCCTTTGGTTGCGTCAATCAGGATAATGGCCAGGTTGGCAGTTGATGCGCCGGTAACCATGTTCCGGGTATATTGTGTGTGGCCGGGTGTGTCGGCAATGATGAATTTCCGTTTATTGGTAGAAAAATAGCGGTAAGCCACATCGATTGTAATTCCTTGTTCGCGCTCAGCTTTTAAACCGTCGAGAAGCAATGCATAATCAATTTCTTCTCCGGCATGGCCAACGCGTTTGCTGTCGCGCTCAAGTGCCGATAGCTGATCTTCGTAAATTTTCTTGCTATCAAACAACAAACGTCCGATTAAGGTCGATTTTCCATCGTCAACCGAACCTGCAGTCAGAAGGCGTAGTAAGTCTTTTTTTTCGTCCTGATCAAGATACGTTTTAATGTCCAGAGTTCCCCGGGACTCTCCAAAAGGAGAATTTTCGGTAGAATTATTTTGTATTTTATCTTTATTCATCTTTTTTGTAATATTTTACAGGGGTTTTTAAGCCTCCCCTTGCGGGGGAGGTTTGGAGGGGGCTTTAAAAATATCCTTCTCTTTTCTTCTGTTCCATCGATCCGTCCTGGTCGAAGTCGATTACCCGTGTAGTTCTTTCTGAAACAGTCACGGTCATCATTTCTTCGACTATTTTTTCAATGGTATCTGCTTCCGATTCAACGGCGCCTGTCAGTGGATAACAACCCAGAGTGCGGAAACGAACCATTTTCATTTCAGCCTTTTCAGCGATATCTTTAGGCATCCGTCCGTCGTCAACCATAATCAGGTTTCCGTCAACAGTCACACACGGACGCTCTTTGGCAAAATAAAGTGGTACGATTGGGATTTTTTCCAGACGGATATATTGCCAGATGTCGAGTTCAGTCCAGTTAGAAATCGGGAATACACGAATCGATTCGCCTTTATGAACTCGGGCATTATAGATATCCCACAATTCAGGACGTTGATTTTTAGGGTCCCACTGATGAAATCTATCCCGAAAAGAGAAGATGCGTTCTTTGGCCCTCGATTTTTCTTCGTCGCGCCGTGCACCGCCGAAAGCAGCATCAAACTTGTATTTGGAAAGACCTTCGAGCAAAGCCTGGGTTTTCATCACATCGGTGTGCACTTTGCTTCCGTGCGTGAAAGGTCCAACACCTGATTCGTAGGCTTCCTTATTGTAATGAACAATCAGGTTCCAGCCGTTTTCGACAACATATTTATCGCGGAACTCAATCATTTCCTGAAATTTCCATTTTGAATCGATGTGCATCAATGGAAATGGAACTTTTCCGGGATAAAAAGCCTTCTCGGCCAGACGAACCATCACGGAAGAATCCTTTCCAATGGAATATAGCATGACCGGATTTTCAAATTCGGCAGCCACTTCGCGGATAATGTGAATAGCTTCGGCTTCCAGCTCCTTGAGATGTGAAAGACTGTATTCTGTCATTGACTTTATTTTCGGGTTATTATTAAGGCGCCTAAATTAATACTTTATACTCTTCTAATGGGTGGTATTTTTACGAAAAGTAGAAAAATGAGCCAGATTTAAACTTTTCTTTCCCGATTGCATCGGCATTTAAATCATAAATACAATTTTAAAGTCCTAAGGCACTGGAAAAATCCTGACTTGTCATTGAGCAATGAAAAACGGATTGTGTAAATCTTTTTTGTTGTAGACCAGTTCTGTTTTCAGGTCAGTAAGATAAACATTCTTTCCGGCGGCCTTTAAAATCGCATGTCCTGCGGCGATATCCCATTCCATGGTAGGTCCAAGTTTAGGATAAATAGTGGCCAACCCCTCGGCAATCCTGCATAATTTGAGTGAACTGCCCATGTTCAATACATTGATGGATCTATGTTTTTTCCGCAATATTTCAACATACGCTTCTGTTTCCGGATTCATATGAGAACGGCTAACAACTACAATAAATTTACCCGGATTCATTTCTTCCGGAAGTTGCACTCCTGAATCTTGTACG
>JBAWZG010000346.1:0-3430 GCA_037143155.1 Bacteroidia bacterium | reverse complement strand
AATGTTAGTTACGGAGGTTCAATCAACAGAAAATTCAATTCCTGGCATGTTTTCATTTCATTTCTGTTAATGTTGTATCCAATCGCCATGAGAAAAGCTTATCATTGCTTCGATTGTGATCACGAATTCAAAAAGAGATAAACCATTCAGCAGGTACAAACGTTTTATCAAAAAACTTGAAAAATGAAATCCTTTGAAAACATCTGCCAATCCATTTTACAACTTATAGAAGTTTGGGAACCTCGCCTGCTGGCACTTCCGGAGGAAATAATCGGTGATCGGAAAAACATCCAGAACCGGAGTGTCCGGCAAATTCTTGGACATTTGTTCGATTCGGCCTCTAACAATAACCACCGGATTGTTCATTTGCAGTACCGCGAAAATCCGATGTCGTTTCCGAATTACGCCACAGAGGGAAATAACGACCGGTGGATCGCCATTCAGAATTACCAGCATGAAGATTGGTACAACCTGGTTCAACTCTGGAAATATGCGAATCTTCACCTGATTCATGTTATCCGGAATGTCGATCAAACGAAGCTCGGCAATCAGTGGATCAGTAGCGAATCTAAATTGATTTCGTTGCAGGAAATGGTCGAATATTATCCGCAGCATTTTGATCTGCATTTGAAGGAGATGGAGGAGCTGATCAATCAATAAAATATTGAAAGTCATTGTGCTAACTGTAATTTCTTGTCATTAAGTCATTCAATGGTCATTCAATAGTCATTATTTCTAAGTTTTCCAATTCATGACGCGAAGCAAATGACCAGCAATGACTTTTACAACTGACCCTTCTTCTGACCAATGACTTAAATTTTGTTTTGCGTATCTTTGCGCCCGAACAAAATCTTTGCTATGACAACTACTGCTTTTCAGGGAATGAAACCTTTCGCCCAACTGATGTTTACCCTGTTTATAATGGTGGCTACAGTTCTGGTATTTCTTGTTGTCGGAATCATTGTTGCAATTCCATTTTTTGGCTTGTCAACACTTACAAGCAGCTTGTCACCTGACGGCATGAACTCTCCGGACAGCATCGTGTTTCTGAAATATTTTCAGGTTCTGCAATCCCTCGGGTTATTTGTTGTACCGCCGTTTATTTTGGGTTTACTCTTTCAGGGGAACATCAGCGAATATCTCCTAATTAACCGCACAACCCGCTGGCAAACATACTTGCTGGCTTCCGTTAGTTTACTTGCAATCATTCCGTTCATTAACTTTCTGGGTGATATTAACAGCCAGATGAAGCTTCCTGAGGCACTTTCAGGAATAGAAAACTGGATGAAAACCATGGAAGATGCAGCAAAAATCATGGTTGAAAAATTTATGAAAGTGGACAGTATTTCAGGCCTGATGTTTAATCTTTTCATGATTGCGGTTTTGCCTGCATTGGGAGAAGAGTTGTTGTTTCGCGGAGTCATTCAACGCATTTTTACCAACTGGACCAAAAAGTCTCACTGGGGCATCTGGATTACTGCTTTTCTATTCAGCGCCATGCACATGCAATTTTATGGCTTTTTGCCACGAATGTTTCTGGGAGCCATGTTTGGTTATTTGCTGGTTTGGACCGGAACCATGTGGGTTCCAATTCTCGCACATTTTGTCAATAACACAATGGGAGTTTTGGGGTATTATTTCATCAACAAAGGGTTGATTTCCAAAGATATTGATGAGTTTGGAACGGGAACTGATCAGATTCCGCTGGTTATTCTGAGTTTATCTCTTGTTGGGTTTTTACTTTTCCTGATTTACCGGTCCGATCAATTAAAAATAAAAATGCCCATGAGTCAGAACGACTCACAGGCATCACGAATTGATTGATTTTTATTAAGAAAAGACAATACTCTGTTGTAAATTTTCCACTTCAGTTTTCTTTTGTTCCGAAGCGCGGTAGACATAAACGATTCCGTATTCCGATGCTTTTTCCCGTTTCTCATCGTCCGAAAGGTGAATCATCGAATTCTCCACTTCGTTCCACATCTGCTGAACCAGCACATCGGCCTGTTCGCGCAAATCGGCCACTTTTACCGAAGCACGGTTCGTAATATTCTGAAGCATTTTCTGGTGATGATATGCTTCTTTAAATTCTTCGTAATGAACTTTGACCAATGCAATCGATGGGCTATAAATCGGACTTCCGCCACGCATCACCCGTTTTTGTTCGCCTTCAATAATTTTTTCGCCCCAGGTTAAAACATTTGCTTCCAGATTGAGCGGAGGGGTTGCTTTTGAATTCATTTTCAAGCCATAGAATTCAATCACTTCAGCTTTCATTTCACCACGTAAAATGGCAAAGTTTACCACCTGAAGAAAATGAGAAATATAAAGCTTGGATTTTCTGAAAATTTCCCCGTATTCTTTCGAACGATCAAACTGATTTTGTTTGGAGATATTTAGCTGACGGATGGCTCCCAAAAAAAGCGGATAAAATACCTGCAGTTTTTCGAGCGTTTGTTGGCTGAAGGCCAGCTTGTTCATTGCTATCCTTTTACCAAGATCCAGTCCGGCTTCAATGGCCCGAAGCCTGGCCACATCTGTATTCGGTAATCTCCTGTAAGGCATAAACTGGTTTTAAGTACACTATTGCGAATATACAAATTCGGCATACATCATTCTGATATTCGCAAAAGAACTAATCAACAACCAATTGTTTAAAAAGCAGGTCAATCGACTGAATGACAAAAAGTAATAATGAAATTTGAAGAAGATATTAACAGTCTATTGCTTATAAACTACCTGATTTTGACTGAAAATGTTCAGTTTTTGATTGTCAGACAGTTGGAAAAACTGATTTCGGAGGTAAAAAAATCTGATTTCAGATACTCAATGTTGACACCAATAGTCTTATTGTTGGCAATATCAGGCCAAAACACATAATATACAAAGGGATTCCATCTCCATTTGAAAGATGAAATCCCTTTTCTATTCAATTGATCTGCTACTTTCTTAACTTTGGAGTATTTGAATATTCAGGAAAGACCTTCCATCCAAAATTATGATAGCCTTTTTTTACAACACTACCAGTATAAGTTATATCAAAAGTTAGCTTTTCTTTAATTTGCCTCGAAAATTCAACCAGTTTCCTAAGTTCGATTTCCGGGTCGCTGTTATAGAATGTAATCGTAGCGCTTATTATCTCCCCTGTTGAGTAAACGATCGCATTACAAAAGCAATTGTTCGCCGCAAGATATTTCATTTCATCCTCAGTAAAAATTTGTTTCTTGATTTGATTAAATTTTTCGACCGAGTTCAAATTATTATAACTAACATCCACAATTTCACTGTTGGCATCTTTGCACCTTGGTAAGTATTCGGAATGTTCTGCCAGATCTGTGTATTCTATCACATATCCACCAGAACCTGGTCCAGTGAAATCCTCTTTTCGTTCTTTTATTAATTTGTCTTTAAAAACTTTAACTTGTGCATT
>JBAWZG010000345.1:0-3447 GCA_037143155.1 Bacteroidia bacterium | reverse complement strand
CTGGTAACACACCACATGCGTCAGGGCGATCTGATCAGAGTGCGTTTCATCTCAAAAAAGAAGCCTACCGAAGATGCCATCATGGCCAATCCGGTATTGGAAGATGCCTATTTGTGTTTGATAAAAGATTTGAGTTAAAATAACAACTAAAAATATGCAATCCATTTCAGCAAAAGACCTCCGGAATTTCGCCACCTTGTTTCAGAAGATGGTGAAATACAACATGAAGGTTATTTTCGGCAATCGCTTTATCTGGTTTGTTCTGGCAGCGCTGGCCTTTTACTTTTTTATAGCCATTACGAGCATATACGATAACAATGCAATTGATGATGGATTTATTTACGGACTTCAGATCATGCCCGGAATATTGCTGATCTTTTACCCGATGACATTCGGAATTCAAAACGATCTGGATGCCGGAATCCTTGAAATACTTTTTGGAATACCCGATTACCGTTACAAAGTTTGGCTGGTAAGGCTTGTCCTGATTTTCGTACTGGTTTTTCTGATGATGATCGGATTGACCGTGATGAGCTATTTTTTACTGGCTCCGGTGAATATCTTCGAACTAAGCTTTCAGGTGATGTTTCCGATTTATTTTCTGGGTTCGATGGCCTTCCTGTTTTCGACTGTCATAAAGAATGGCAACGGAACTGCAGTAGTCATGGTAATTATCGGTGTTTTGCTGCTCATTATTTCCGGAGCACTCGAACGTACCATGTGGAATATTTTCCTGAACCCGTTTAACATTCCGAACCGCCTCAACGAAATGGTTTGGCAGGAAATCACCATGAAAAATCGCATTTTCCTATCCGTTGGCTCGCTGCTTTTTGTTTTATACGGATTGTTTAATCTGCAGAAAAGGGAGAAGTTCATTTAAATTCAAGGAAAAGTTAAAAAGGAAATGCCCGACTGTGGCAAAAAAAACCGGCCTCGCAATGAGACCGGATTCTTTTTTTGAATCTGCTGTCTAATACAAACAGATCGATAAATGAATTACCTATTTCAAAAAAAGAGCGAAGACGAGAACCCGAACTTTTAAATGGCTCTTTCGATTTTAATGTTTTTACAATTTCAATTCTGAACTTTTATTTAACCACTTACCACTAATCCAAAATGAACTCGCTTCGCCACTTGTTCAAATATACGAAATATTTTATCTTTTGTGATAGGCCGGGAGACATTTTTTACAGCCATCGTAATTTTTTTTCAGCGCCCGGTCGAGCAGGTAATAACCATGCTGATGCACTTCATAGGTATCCATGATAGAGTCACAGCCAGATTTATGAATTTCATTGTTATTCACATTAACGATATACTTTGGAACGGGAATAATCACTTCGTTTAATTCATCAAAATAAACATCGGCAGCCAGAATGGCTTCAGAATCGGTTATCTCCAGCTTTTTGGCATCTACATGGATTTTCCAGGGAATATCAGGAGGTGCTATGGTTAAGCCCGGTGCAACCTCAACAGAATCAATTTTATCGGTTAGTTTAGAGATATCGAACGAAAATTTCGGGGAAACCACATATGGTGGAATCGCAGCGATGATTTTACTTTTGTATTTGTCGACGAGCATGTCACCGATTTTGGCCGGTAATTGCAGAAAGAGACAATCGGATGGAATGAAATCAGTCAGCTTGAATTCAAAATCAACCACCTTGCATTCCAAAACGTTTTCCTCTTCTTTTAAATTGATCTGACCGGTACAACTCCTTACAACGATATTCCGGATAGGAACCCCAATATCAAAAACTTTGATTGTCTTTCGGGTTTCCGAAATAGTGATGTCATCTTCCCAAGGTGTGCATTCATCAGGTATTGGACCTGAAGTGTCTATTTTTATCTTTCCTTCCAGAGTTACGTACATCTTCAGTCTGACAAACAAATTGAATCCCAGATTATATATGGCCACTTTGTTCCCGGCAAAAATATCGAAAGTGGGTTTGTTCTTGAAATCAATGTCGATGGTATATTCAAAATCGCTTCCGAGGTAATTGATTTCTGTTTCGACAAAACCAAATGATGCGAATTTGATTCCGGTTCCAACTACAAAATCGGCAATCCCTGTCAGAACGCCCAATACATCATCTACCAGGTTGATATGAAAGGTGTCAGTCTTCCGGTAGCTTTTATCCCAATCGGTATGCGTCCAGAAAAAGTCAAACACTTTGTTCATCGCCATTTCAGAAATCGCCAGGCCGACACTGCAATTTCGCGCAAAGTCGCTCAGTTGATCTGCATTTCCACCAGGGTAGTTGAATAAATTAAAAGCAAGCACCATGGCATCTGAACTCACAGTTTTTATGGCTTTTAACTCGATCGGAACTTTATTTGCATCTACTTTTTTCGTGTAAGGAAGGTAGGTGTCGATCGTCGGAAGGTCGATGGCAAAATGGTTTTCCTTTTTGCTGAAATAGGCATGAATGGCCTTGTTGATGACCGGATGAATTACCAAGGTTACTGATTCGTCGAGCGTATATTGTGTCTTTATTTTCAGTTCATTGACTACACTATCTTCAAATTTAATACAGAATTTATGTGTCAGTTCATCAATTGAAATCGGGACCACAACCGAGCAAACCAAATCGAATTTCAGTTCAAGTCCCTCCCAAAACCAGAAATAACATCTCACATCAAAAGAAAAGCCTATCTTATTATTGTCCTGAAAATCAATAAATGGTTCATAATTCAGTTTAAATCGATAGTCAAGGTTCAAAAAACCTCGCAAATCGCTTGGAATTTTGGCCAGTTGGCTGGAATTCAGTCGCAAACTCAAATCTTCGCGTCCGTGGAAAGTGAAAAATCCATTGTATAGAAGTGCTCCTGAAATTTGGCTTAGAAATTTCTCGTTGAGCAACAAAACGACATCATATCCTGCTGTTTTCATCGGGTTCTGTTTTTTGACGGTTAATTAATGTGGTAGCCAATCAGGCAAGTTTTGCAAGCGGTGTAACCCTCGCTCAGTGCTTCATAAATTACAAAATAGCCAATCCGGTTATTCGGATCAATATCGCCTACCTGCGGGCATTCAAACTTGTGGATCACTTTTGATTTCTTGTTTGCAATATACAATGGAACTGCAACAGGCAGACTCTTCAATTCGTTGATGACGATGTTGGTTGAAACGATTATTTCTTCCGGATTAATTTCCAGCGAAGTATCGCTGATCGTTCCGGTAAATCCATAAACATTCACTTTTGAAAGGATTAGCGAAGGCGACAAAACAATATCCGGAATTTTCTCGATGACCCGTTCCTTGATAAAATTGATCAGCTTTTCCAGCATCCGTTGAGTCAGGTTACTTCCTTTGTGCTTGAAGTCCAGCGTGAAATCGGCCTTTTTAATTTTTACAACCAGGTTGTTGTCCGCATTAAAGGTGAGTTGTCCTTCGGCATCGATGATTTCCAGATCAAAATTATCCTTCAGGCTGATGAGATCCTT
>JBAWZG010000344.1:0-3449 GCA_037143155.1 Bacteroidia bacterium | reverse complement strand
TTGGCGGACTCGAACCGCCGACCTGCTCATTACGAATGAGCTGCTCTACCAACTGAGCTAAAGAGGCAAATATTTGAGCCTAAATATAAAAAGAAAAACCATCTCCGGAGAGATGGTTTTATCTATTTAGAATTTATTATTCGATTATCGATGGAATCTGGTTAATGTTGTATTTTCCTTCTTCCAATTTTTTCCGGACTTCCGAAAATGCCTTAATGGTGTATTCAACATCTTCCAAAGTATGCATGGCTGTAGGGATCAGTCGCAACATGATCAGTCCTTTCGGAATAACCGGGTAAGCCACCACCGAGCAAAATACATTGAAGTTTTCGCGCAAGTCCATTACTACACTGGTAGCTTCGCCCACGCCTCCTTTAAAATATACAGGAGTTACACACGAATTGGTAGCTCCCAGATCAAATCCTTCCGCTTTCAGTCCGCCCTGAAGTGCATCAACGATGAACCAAAGCTTTTCGCGTAGTTCAGGTTTGGTGCGTAATAATTCAAGTCGTTTCAAAGCACCTATTACCATAGGCATTGGTAACGATTTGGCAAATGTTTGCGAACGCATGTTGTATCGTAAATAGTTGCAGATATCTTCGTCGCAGGCAATAAATGCACCGATTCCGGCCATTGATTTGGCAAAGGTTCCGAATAAAAGATCGACCTTGTCGGAAACTCCGAAATGTTCGGCAGTTCCGGCTCCGGTAGCTCCCATGGTTCCAAAACCATGCGCATCGTCAACCAGTAACCTGAAGTCGAATTCATCTTTGAAACGGGCAACTTCATCCAGTTTACCCAAATCGCCTGACATTCCGAATACACCTTCAGTAATAACTATAATACCACCACCTTGTTTTTCAGCCAGACGGGTTGCTTTTTGCAACATGTTCCGCAAGCTGTCCATATTGTTGTGTGCATAAACAAATCGTTTTCCCATGTGCAGGCGAACTCCGTCGAGGATACATGCATGAGCTTCGGAATCATAAACAACCACATCGTTCCGTCCGCAAACGGCATCAATGATTGAGACCATTCCCTGATAACCAAAATTCAGTAAAAATGCATCCTGTTTTCCGACAAATTCGGCTAAGTTTTGCTCAAGTTCTTCATGTTTGCTGGTTTGTCCCGACATCATGCGGGCACCCATCGGGTAGGCCATTCCATAGTCGGCAGCTCCTTTTGCATCGGCTTCCCTGACTTCAGGATGATTGGCTAAACCGATATAATTGTTGAGACTCCAAACCAAAACTTCCTTACCTCTGAATTTCATTTTGGTGCCGATTTCACCTTCCAGTTTTGGGAAAGCAAAGTATCCATGAGCCTGTTTCATGTATTTTCCCAGGCTACCCATATTGTTCCTCAGTTTTTCAAAAATATCCACGTTCGTTCGGTTTTTAGAATTACGTCGCAAAAGTAATTTATTTTAATAAGTCTGCAAATTTGTTAATTAAACCTAAAGCGGATTGTTTTCTGCTTAAAACATTCTATTTTTCGCTCCTCAAAATTGGATAAAAATGTATATTTGCGCCATGTTAATGAAAATGAGAAATTTCACGGCTTCAGCCCTTGTCTTAATCCTGTTCTTTAGTTCCTGTAGCGATTACACTAAAATTGTGAAAAGCACTGACTATGAGTTTAAGTATAAAAAGGCGATTGAATACTACAATGGAGGAGAATATGTTCGTTCTTCCACACTTTTAAAAGACCTTATTAATATTGTCAGAGGTACCAGTCGTGCCGACAAGGTTTATTATTACTATGCCAAGAGTGAGTTTGGTATCAAGGATAATATGATGGCCGGGCATTATTTCAAGTCTTTGATCAAAGAGTTTCCAAGGAGCGAATTTGCCGAGGAATCACAATTCATGGTAGGTTATTGCTTCTACTTAGATTCACCGGGGCCTCGTCTCGATCAGGAAGTTTCACAGAATGCGATTGATGCATTGCAGTTGTTCATCAATCTATACCCAAAATCGACACGTATTGATGAAGCAAACCGTCTGATTATTGAATTGCGCGATAAATTGGTTTACAAGTCCTATTTAAGTGGAAAACTTTATTTTGATATGAGCAACTATAAGGCTGCAGTAGTTGCCTTAGCTTCATCACTAAAAGATTTTCCTGATACAAAATACCGCGAGGAATTGATGTATATGCTGTTAAAATCAAGGTATTTGCTTGCTATTAAAAGTGTTGAAGAAAAAAAACGTGAACGTTTGAGTTCTACATTGGATGAATATTTTACCTTTGTCGACGAATTTCCGGAGAGTAAGCACAGGAAAGAGGCCGAAAGGTATTACGGAACAACTGCAAAGTTGTTAAATTACAAACCAGGATCTAATTTATAGTATATATGGATTTCAAGAAAACAAAAGCAGAAACTACTACCATTTCGAGGGATTTAAGAGAATTGGAAAGCCGTACAGGAAACGTTTATGAAACGGTAATGATACTGGCTAAACGATCAAATCAGATTGCTTCTGAGATGAAAGAAGAACTTAGTCAGAAATTGCAGGAGTTTGCCTCCTACACCGATAATCTGGAAGAAGTATTTGAAAATCGCGAACAGATCGAGATTTCAAAATATTACGAACGTCTTCCGAAACCCACACTGATTGCTTACGAAGAATTTGTAAACGATCAGATTTATCACCGTAATCCTGCAAAGGAAAACCGTAACAAAGAATTGTAATACAAGCCTTTATGAGGCTCACAGGAAAACATATTATCTTAGGGGTAACAGGAAGTATAGCTGCCTATAAGGCAGCTATACTTTTAAGATGCCTTGTGAAAGAAGGAGCTGAGGTTCAGGTGGTCATGACCCCTGCCGCCAAAGAGTTTATAACTGCGGTGACCATGTCGGCACTTTCAGGTAAACCGGTCGCATCCGGGTTCTTTTCGGTAAACGATGGTTCCTGGTATTCTCATGTCGATATGGGGCAATGGGCCGATCTCATGGTAATTGCACCCGCAACCGCATCCACCATAGGCAAAATGGCTAACGGTATTTGTGACAATTTGCTCATAACTACATACATGTCTGCAAAATGTCCGGTTATCGTTGCTCCTGCAATGGATCTGGATATGTTCAGGCATCCGGCAAATCTTTCGAATATTGAAATTCTGCGCTCCTTTGGAAATCTGATTATTGAACCTGTTGAAGGCGAACTGGCCAGCGGATTGTATGGCAAAGGCCGGATGGAAGAGCCGGAGAATATTCTGGAGGAAGTGGTGAAGTTCTTCGATCAAAAAAAAAAACTTCTGAATAGGCAATTCCTTGTCACTGCCGGTCCTACCTACGAAAAAATTGATCCGGTACGTTTTATCGGGAATTATTCATCAGGCAAAATGGGTTATGCCATTGCCGATGCCCTTGCCGCTGCCGGTGCAAAAGTAATCCTTGTTTCCGGTCCGGTTCAAATCAAAAATACAAATCCTGAAATCAC
>JBAWZG010000343.1:0-3483 GCA_037143155.1 Bacteroidia bacterium | reverse complement strand
TTTAATTATAACCGGCGAGCCAGAAGCCATTAAAAAGTCCTCAGGGCAGAGGCATAAATATTATGAGTAAATCAAATGTTGCTGAGAAGTTTGTAGTAGTTCCTGAAGTAGTTGCTGAAGTTTCCGCTCCGGCGGTAATGACAATTGTCAAAGGAGAGCCGGTAGAGGTAAGAAAACTCACCCTGGATGAGAAGATCCAGAAGGTTGAAGATCTCTCCCTGATGATTGACCGTTGGAGAACACTCTCTGACTCCAGAAGAAAGCTGCAGACCTTTCAAATCGGGGCTGACTCACTGAGCTCAACCATTCTGCTGAAGGATGGGGCAGGGAATGAATTTAGGACTTCAAACTCCACTGTCATCACCTCGGTGATTGACGAAATGAAACGTACCCTGGATGTGAAAGTCCGCGAGGTGGAAGAACTAATCAAACTTTAAGTAAAGGGGAGCTATTGCTCCTTTTTTTGTTCGTTACAAAAATATTCATGATGAGTTTTTAGGGGAGAAATAAGTTCCGGAATTTTCTTTTTTGAATTAAATTTCAGTTTCCTTTGTATGGAGTGTCAAAAACGCAACAAAATATTCAGTTAAAGGAAGGCAATCCAGCAGCATTTGAGGCATTGTTCAAGCAACTTTTTCCGCGTATGCTGGGTTACTGCAAGCTTTTTGTATCTGATCATGCTCAGGCAAGTGATCTGGTACAGGATTGTTTTGTCAAGCTTTGGGAGAAGCGTTCAACCATCAATCCCGCTCATTCGGTTGAAAGCATGATGTTTGTGATGCTTCGCAACAGATGCCTGAATTGGCTCCGCGACCAAAAATTGCATACCATCCAAAAGGAGATTATTGGTGTTGAGGAAAGCGAAATTCAGCACCTTTACCAACTTGACTTTACCAGCAAAGAAGAAAAATCGATTGAAGAAAGCCTGATTGAAGCCATTCACGAATCGGTTGAAAAGCTTCCTCAGAAAAGGAGAGTCGTGTTTATCAAAGCCAAAATAGAAGGCAAAAAAACCAAGGAAGTTGCTGAGGAACTGGGGATATCAGTCAAGGCTGTCGAAAAACACATTCACCAGGCTAAAGAACAGATCCGTAATGAAATGCTACTGAAATTTCCACTTCTGTCCATTCTCATTTCAATTATCCTGAAATAAACGCTTCACCTCATCTTAAGCAACCTTCGGGCAAATTATTCGAAGGTAAATCTTTAATTGATCTATCCAATGATGTACCCTAAAAGTTAAGCTAAATTATTTCTGCATTTCTCCTCTTTATAAGGTAGGGTTTTTGTGAATCATGTGTACTTATTATGAAAAAACATAAATATGGAATCAATTATTAAAAAATACTTGTCAGGCAGGAGCTCTGCATTAGAACAGAAGGAGCTGTTGCAATGGTTAAGGCTGGACAATCATCCTTCTATTTTTCAGAAAGTTAAAGTAGAATGGGAAAACGAGGTTTCAAAAGAGGAGATTCCTTCTGAATACCGGCAGGATTGGGCAGAAGTGCAGAATTTGATACAACGGAATATGCAATACGAACTCTTTTCGGTTCGACGGAAATTGAATTTCTTTCGTTATGCAGCCATTTTCATTACGCTAGTATTAGTTCCATCCTTAATTTATCTGATGCAGTCGGGAAAAGCACCTCCCAGTCAGTTGGTCTATACTACGGTTGCCGCAGATAATGGTCAAATTTCCAAAGTCGTTTTGCCAGATAGTTCGGTCGTTTGGATCAACTCGGGATCCTCTGTCACCTACAATAATCAGTTTTCTGTCAAAAACCGCGACATCAATTTATTGGGCGAGGCATATTTTAAAATACATAAAAACAAGGAGCTTCCTCTTTTGGTTAACATTTCAGGATTACAGGTGAAGGTTTTGGGAACAGAATTCAGTGTGTCGGCTTATACTGAAGAACCAAATATTCAAGTAGTACTCGAAAAGGGGAAAGTTGAAATTAGCCAGATATACAATACCAGTGCCAGGCAGGAAATGAAACCTGGAGAACTGGCATCTTTCAGCAAAGAAAAAAAGGAGCTGGTTATCACAAAAGTTAATACGCATATCTACACCTCCTGGAAAGACGGATTGATTAATATTTACAATCTACCCTTAAGTGAGTTGGTTCTTAAACTTGAAAAACGCTACAATCAGAAATTTGAAGTGGACGAATCGATTAAAAACATGCCATTTACGTTTACCATAAAAAATGAGAATTTGAATAACGTGCTGAGCCTGATGGAAAAAATTACACCAATAGAAGTGATTCAACATGGCAATGTCATCGAATTGCGAAATAATAAAAACAGAAAAATGCAAAAAATGAACCAATAGCTTCAGAAGTTTAGCAAACTAAAAATAAAAAAGCCGGAAAGTGCGTCAACACTTCCCGGCCAATTCATCCCATCTGTGTCAGATGGAATTACTAAATAATAAAATCATTCAAAATTATGAAAAAAAAATCAGGATTCCGAGGTATGATACCTCTGATCTGGAACAAAAAATGTCTTAGAATCATGCGACTAACTATTCTTTTCTTATTTGTGGGATTGATGCAGGTTTCGGCCAGTCTTTACAGTCAAAACACCAAACTCAATCTCGACTTCCACAACACAAGCGTGCTGCAAGTTTTGGAAGCGATCGAAAATCAAAGTGAATTTCGCTTTGCCTACAGTCCCAAATACATCGACATGGAAAGAAAAGTTGATGTTGAAATTAAAGACAAAAGCATAGAACAAACCTTGTCTCTGCTCTTCAACGGAACAGATGTCAATTATTCAATTAGCGACAGGCATATTTTGCTGTTCATCGCTAACGAGCAGGCAAAACCTGCCCAACAGAAAAAATCGGTTTCCGGTAAAGTCACAGACTCATCAGGCACTACTTTACCTGGGGTATCAGTGGTCGTAAAGGGCACCACTTTGGGAGTCATTACGGATATGGATGGAAAGTATTCTCTGTCAAATTTGCCGGAAAATGCGACTTTACAGTTTACGTTTGTTGGGATGAAGTCACAGGAAATCGTAGTTGGCGAAAAGACTATCATTGATATAAAACTTGAAGATCAAACTGTTGGCATCGAAGAAGTTGTGGCCGTTGGGTATGGTATCCAAAAAAAGCGTGATGTAACGGGGTCTGTCATATCCATAAAAAGCGAACAATTCCAAAATGCACCTCAAACGACTATTGCCCAATCGTTGCAAGGGAAAATGGCCGGGGTTCAGATATCTCAAACCTCATCGAGCGCTGAGGGAAATTCGAACCAAATCCAGATAAGGGGAGTGCGGTCTATAACGGCCGGAGGAAGTCCGCTGATTGTTGTGGATGGAATTCCCTATTCAGGAATTTTATCCGAGATAAATCCCAATGATATTGAATCCATTGAAGTTTTGAAAGACGCCTCATCTGCTGCAATTTATGGAGCAAGGGCAGCCAATGGAGTTATTCTGATTTCAACTAAAAAGGGATTGATTGGCAAAACA
>JBAWZG010000342.1:0-3494 GCA_037143155.1 Bacteroidia bacterium | reverse complement strand
TTGAAAAGCAGTGCATCGGATTTGCGGATTGGAATCAACTCTTTCAGCAAAAGCTTGATCAAGTCGGCAATGGTTTGCAAAAGTCCCCATTTTCCAACGCGGTTAGGTCCAACGCGGTTTTGCATGATGGCGCATACTTTACGTTCGAGGTAAACCAGGAACAGTCCGATCAGCGCGTACATCAGCAGGAAAACCAATCCGACCAGAACCATTTCAGAAAAAATGACCCATCCTGACGACATCAGACCTGATAACCAGGAATGAATGGAGCCGGTAAGTGACGAAAAATCGTAGATGTTTGATGACATATTTGTGTTCATTTATCGGTCAATATCAGGGATTACAAGATCAAGCGAACCGCTGATGGCGATCAGGTCGGCAATTTTATAGCCGGAAGCAATTTCGTTCATTACAAACAGGTTGCTGAAGTTTGGCGTCCGGAATTTCATGCGGTATGGCGATTTGTTTCCGTCGCTAACCACGTAAACCGCCAGTTCTCCACGTGCAGTTTCCACCCTCCGGAAATATTCACCGGCCGGAAGTTTGATGATCGGTTTCATTTTGGCGGTAAAATCACCTTCAGGAATGTTGTCAACCAACTGTTCCAGAATGCTCAACGATTCCCACATTTCGGCCATTCTGACTTTATAGCGGGCAAAAACGTCGCATCCGGTTTCCAGAATTTCGTTGAACTGAACTTTATCGTAGGCTCCGTATGGTGCAATTTTGCGAACGTCGCATGAGAAATTTGAACCACGACCAGAAGGACCGGTAACACCGAATCCGATGGCTGTTTCGCGGCTCATCATTCCAATGCCTTTGGCACGATTCTGGAAAATCACGTTTCCGGTAAGCAGCTGATCGTATTCAGGAAGTTTTGTCCGGAAGTATTTGATGAAATCTTTGATTCGTTTCTGGAAGTTGGGATGCACATCATGCATCAAACCACCGGGCATTACGAAGCTGTGAAGCAACCTGGAGCCAAACGATTCTTCAAAAATATCGAGGATGTGTTCGCGATCGCGGAGTCCATAGAAAAAGGATGTCAATGCACCGAGGTCCATTCCGAAAGCACACCACCACAATTGATGCGATGCTAAACGGTTCAATTCGTCCAGAATGGTGCGGATGTATTTGACACGTTCCGGAACTTCAACCTGCAAAGCATCTTCAACGATCATGCAAACAGCCTCGTTGTTCATGTGAGCTGACAGGTAATCCATCCGGTCGGTCAGGTGAATCAGCTGCTGATAAGTATTAGCCTCGCACATTTTCTCAATACCACGATGGATATAACCGATATGCGGAGTCAGGTATTTTACCGTTTCACCTTTCAAACAAACTTCCAACCTTAATACACCGTGGGTTGACGGGTGCTGAGGGCCCATATTGATAATATAGTCCTCATTCTCCCCAACAATCACATCTTTTATAATTTCTTCACTCATTACTTGAGTTTTAGCGTTCAATGATATTTATTTCGTCGCGGAAATCCTTGCGGAGCGGGTATCCATAGTTGTCTTCCAGAAAAAGACGTTTCAAGTTTGGGTGGTTGTTAAACCGGATTCCAAACAGGTCGAATATTTCGCGTTCAAGGTATTCAGCAGTTGGGTACAATGCTACTAAACTGTCAATAGCAGGATTTTCGCGGTCGGTCAAAACAACTTTCACGACCACCAAATACCTGAATTCAACAGACTCCAAATGACAGACAACGGTCATGTTGGTTTGAAAGTCAACAGCAGTCTGGCTAATTAAATAGTTAAAGGATAGTTTCGGATCCGATTTCAGTTTTTCAACCAAGGTGAAGTAATTTTCTGCCGGAACGATAAATTCAGGCAATTGAGTTCCTTCAGGGACCACCACTTCAGGAACAAGTGCCCTGATTATTTCTGATAATTCTTCTTTATTCAGCATAGAATTTGGAAATTACAGCAATCTGTCGACCTGACTCGCCGGGTTAGTAAATGATTCGCCCTTGATTTTCCGCTGAAGCTGCATCACTCCGTAAAGCAAGGCTTCGGGGCGTGGCGGACATCCGGGAATATAAACATCTACCGGAATGACATGATCGACACCGCGTACAACCGAATAGGAATTGTAGAAAAACGGTCCTCCGGAAACGGCACAGGCGCCCATGGCAATCACATATTTTGGATCGGGCATCTGATCGTACAAACGTTTCAGTACCGGCACCATTTTATGAACGATAGTTCCTGCAACGACGATTACATCAGCCTGACGAGGCGAAGCACGGTAAACTTCAATCCCAAAACGGGCAAAGTCGTGGCGCGATGCTCCGGCAGCCATCATCTCGATTCCGCAACAACTGGTTGCAAATGTGAGTGGCCAAACCGAATTCGACCGGCCCCAGTTTAGAAGATCGTCGATACTGGTCAGGAAGAAATTGTGTCCCGACGTTTTTAAGAGTTCCAGAGAATCACTGTCTCCGAAATCTTCGTCTTTCATTGATTTGATTAAACCCATTTCAAAGCGTCTTTTTTCCATGCATACAGTAGTCCGAGACCGAGTATGAAAAAGAAAATTATGATTTCGATAAATGCCCTCATCCCGATTGATTTCATCACCACTCCCCAGGGGAACAGAAATACGGTTTCAACATCGAAAATCAGGTAAATAATGGCAAAAAGATAGTAGCCTACATTAAACTGAATCCAGGCTGGCCCTTCGGTTGGAATACCGCATTCATAAGGTTCCGATTTGGCCGGATTAAATGAATTTGGTGCAACAAGGCTTGAAAAAATTATTGCTCCACCCACAAGGATCAGTGCAACAATAAAAAAGAGAATTAATGATTCACTTTCCATACCTTATAATATATGTGAAGTTTCTTAAATTTAAAGACCGTGCAAAAGTAGTTTTTTCAAACGAGCACGAAACATTTTTTGAAAAAAAATGAATTGACATTTAGCAACTCTAAAGCTTCAACGAACCAAATCTAATCAGACTCCGAGGTCTGATATTCAAGTCTGAAGGCGTCTCTTTTCGGACTTGAACACCTAACCAACTACTCCGAGTCGCTGAATGCTATTAAGTTAGAGTAATCAAATCATGTGTCATTTTGTAAATAACTCATCCCCGCTCATGTTGATGCTAAACTTTAAGTAATAGATTAGGTAAAATGTCGTATTTGTATTTTTAATATTTGAACTTTTATAAATCATTTTTGCCACCAAATCTCCAAAACACCAAAGTTCTCCATAATGATTGGATTTAACCGGCGCCTTTGGTGGATCTTGGAGATTTGGCGGTCTATATTGTTCTACCGGTTTTTGGAAACCCTCAATTTTTAAAATACGACATCAAATATTTCTAATTACTTAACTTTGATGCTTTGTTATGAAATTTGTTATGAAAAAAATACAAAACCTCCTGAAATGCTTGATTTCAGGAGGTTTATTTTTACAAAACGAGCCTTTTGGCGGACTCGAACCGCCGACCTGCTCATTACGAATGAGCTGCTCTACCAACTG
>JBAWZG010000341.1:0-3510 GCA_037143155.1 Bacteroidia bacterium | reverse complement strand
AAGCGGCATGCTTTTTCCGTTGAAAAACAACTCAAAAATTCCACCTCCATCGCTGAACATATCCGGAAATGAAGAAATATGAGTCAATCCCAACGCCTTGGCATTCAGTTGGAGTACTTTTCCTTTGGCTGCCGAGTCCAAACGGGCCAGAATCTTCGGGTTTTTTACTCTTTCGAAGTCATTTGCTACCAACTTTTTGCCACCCAGAATCCGTGGAACTTCATTTTTCCAGGCACAATATACTACCGGAGCTTTTTCTGTTCCCGAATCATCCACAGTCAGTTCAAAGGATTTACTCAGGTTGTAAACTCCTCCACGAATATTAATTGTCACCCCACCGTTAGGTATTTTGCCGGTTTTTCGCAGTTTGCGAACCTCATCGCGGGCACGTTCCAGGGTCAGAAACGGACCGTCAGCACCAATTAAATCAGCTTTTTTGCCGGTCCAGCTATCATTCCCGTTAGCAGAAACAAAAAACTGAACCGGACATTTATCGGCATCGAGATCAATTTGTTTTATATTCGGTGTATAATGAATCGGATCGAAAGGTTTCGATGAAATAGTTGAACTGGCAATTAGTAAAAAAATAAAAAATAATAGTTTCAATTTTTGAGTTTTCATAGTTTAGTGATATATTTATTTTATTGTCAATTGCAGCAAAATAAATCGAATTAAATAATTGAATGCATTGATATGTAGATATATTTAATATTTTATTTGCTTTCCAAAATAACCTTTCCACCACGAACAACATTGATTTTAGTTCGATTGTTTTTCAGGTCAAAATTCAATTCATCCACTTGATCTGCCCATTTTAGAATGGCTTTTCCGTTGGAGAATTTGATTTCCGGTAGTTTTTCACCATAATTAAATGGAATCAACAACACCTTGTCGTTCAACTGAATGCCTTTCTTCTCAATAGTCAAACGGTTATAATCTTTTCCATCTTCATCTTTCAGCGTATTGACAGCTACTTCGGCACCGTTTGCAGCATCGAGCGAGCATACCAGCAATAAGGGATCGCCAATGGATGGGTCAACCGGTTCGAAAGTTTCTCCCTTTTTCATCTTGATGAATTTTTCGTTGTAGCCCAGCACATTGCATCCGGCAGGAATTTTCGGATATTTTGCCTGATAAACGCCTTTGCCCAACATGCCTGTCCATTGATAAAGGTGTGCATTCTTGTCTTTTTTCAGGTCATCCACAATCAGTCCGTAGGAATGTTTTCCGCGAATCAGACCGGTGGAGCGGTAGGCATATTCTACCGGATTCCACAGAGCACGAAGCGTGGGGATAAAGTTTGAAAAGTCATACGTTGGCCACCAGGGACGCATTTTGTAATGGCTTGTACCTTTATAAACATTAAAAGTTGCCGAATCAGTTTCCAGTTCCCAACCGGTTTTAGCCACAGTACTATCGATTTTGCTGAAGCCGGTTCCCCATTTTTGCACCTGTGTGCACCATTGGTAGGTATAGCAATAGGTTTGGTCGACAGAGCCAAATGCTCCGTTTTCGTTCATCGAAGCTCCGATATAAATGCCTTTTGCAGGTGGTCCTTCAGCTTCAGCTTTTCCATCAATTATCACTTCGCTGTGGTAACGACCCGAATAGGTTTTGGGTGTTGGTTCGGTAATCCAGTTGACTCCATTTCCCGAGAAATAAAACATCCCGATATCTGCATGATGATGTCCTGAACCCATGTAATGATTTGGGCGAACGTGCAAGCAGAGCCACGAAGCTTTTTCGCTACGGTCACTCGAAGCAGACATTATTCCCTGAACATCCGTATTCCAGTTGAGCGGTGATGTCAGATCGGCTTTGGTGGTTGGTTTCCAATCCATAATATATGGAAAACCTAATCCAAATCCGGGATAAGTGGGTCCGGGAAGGCGTACGCCCGAAATTTTGTTTTCGAGGAATGCACGATAAGCATCCAAATCGAATTTTGCAGGATCGTTGCCCAATTGTTTATGGTGAGGGAAAAGGCCGACAAATGAATTGGTCAGCAGGAAATCGGCACTTCGGTCATCGGGAAAAAATGCTTTTAATTCCGAAACGGTTTGAAATGCCAACGGACTTCCGCCCCAGGTTCCGCTACTCAGGGTTTCTTTGCCGTTAGGCGAAGTGGTGTACATCTGTGCGGTCAACATTTTACGCAAATGTGGATGACCGAACAGGTTATCGCCCCGTCGTGCCTGTACCATCAACGCCAGAAATTCGAATTGCCAGCCACCGCCACTTTTGCCGTTGCTTTCAAACATTTGTCCGTTTTTGTCGATGCCCCATTCCAGGAAATCACGAGTCAACTCACATCCCGATGCGTAGGCTTCCGCATCAAAACCATCCAATCCTTCGATGGCTGCCAATGAAATGTGGTGTGTTAAATGCCAGCTTACATGGTTGATATCGCGCCATGCACGGCGGGGACCATCACCACCACCGGTTCGACGACCGTAAGCAGCTTTAGCTATGAGGTTTTGCATAAATTTGCGTTGCTCCGGCGTCATGTATTTTCCGGCAAAGTCGAGCGAAAAAGCCATATCCATGTGAGGCACCACGCCGTGCATTCCGCGCCATTGAGTTTCGGCACTGTTCGCTTTTTCGGGACTAATGCCAAATTCACTATCGGAAGTTAACACGTGTTCATCCACGGCTTTATCAATCAATTTATAATAGGTAGCAATGGCATTTGCCACTTTTTTGCCCAATTCGTTATTGTCGGTGAGCAGACAATAAAGCGCCATGGTAGTGAGGCAGTTGGTTACATAATTAATGTGCGAATTATGAATGCCGGGTTTGTGATCTTTGGTCAAAGCGGCAATGGCATACACGCCTTTCAACTGGTTTGAGGCGGCATCATCAGGCAATTTTCCCGATGCCAGCATGTCAAAAATCTTTCCGTCGCTGGTGCTTGGATTCCACCGTGTTTTTTTAAACAATACTTCAATTTCAATCAATGACTTCATCGCCGATTTATTGTCTTTGATATGCTGCATCAACATGGGTAAATCTTCGGGACTAAACAGCAAACGCGGATAGACACCCGGTGCAGGCACTTTCGAACCGAGTAATTTGTAATTAAATCCGGTGAAATCATACGCACTGCGGGGCGTTTCCGGCCACACGGTTTCGGGACCTTCTTCCAGTTCCTTCAGCTTTTCGGGTGAAAAACGCGCATGTTCAGTCCATTTTCCCTGCTCTTTCAGCAACGGAATGTATTTCATGGTCATATCCGGTTCCATCAGTTTTTCGGGCGTATCGAAAGCAGCCACAATGCAATCGGACAAAGTATGGTTATTGTCCGAATAAGCAATCGCTTTATCGCTTATCAACAACAACCCACGCTTGGTTTGCAGGATTTGTTTGCCTGCACTTTTAGCTAAATCGACAGCGGAAATATAGTTTGCTCCGTTGATTTGAATGGTTTTCACGGAAGTGGGAATATCCGTTTTGGTGCGGTTGAAATCATATACCCAGCGCGGCTCAAGGATTTCGAGTCCGGCAGGAATA
>JBAWZG010000340.1:0-3570 GCA_037143155.1 Bacteroidia bacterium | reverse complement strand
ACAGGATATTTGAGATCAATCATACTGGTATGATTTATCAGGGCAAGAAGGCGGTATTTGAAATATTTCAGGACATCACTGAACGCAAACAGGCTGAAGAAAAGATAATTGTATTATCCAAAGGGATTGAGCAAAGCTCTTCCTCTATTCTTATTACGGACGGAAATGGAACTATTGAATTTGTAAATCCAAAATATTGCCAATTGACAGGATATTCCAGGGAAGAAGTGATTGGGCAAAACCCTAACATAGCACAATCAGGCCTTACACCAAATGAAACTTACGAAAAACTTTGGGATACCATTCTGGCGGGTAAGGAATGGCGCGGAGAGCTGTTAAACAAAAAGAAGAACGGGGACTTATACTGGGAATACATGTCCATTTCTCAAATAAAAAACGCCAAAGGAGAAATCACCAATTTCATTGCAGTTAAGGATGACATCACCGATCGCAAAAAAGCGGAGGAAGAGTTGAGGGATGTTTCTGCCCGTTTGGCCTTGGCCACCCGAACCGGAGGAGTTGGGGTGTGGGAATACGATTTGGCAAACAATAGTCTTTTGTGGGACGATCAGATGTTTGCACTCTACGGGATCCGGAAAGGCGATTTCAGTAGTATCTATCAGGCCTGGCGTGCAGGTCTTCATCCTGATGATATTGACCGCGGTGACCGGGAAATTCAAATGGCGATTCGCGGTGAAAAAGAGTTTGACACCGAGTTTCGCGTAGTATGGCCCGATGGATCGATTCATACGATCAAGGCACTGGCAAGTGTTCAATTGGACGAGGCTGGAAGGTCAGTCCGCATGATCGGAACCAATTGGGATATTTCGGAACAGAAGCGTACGGAACTTGAAATCAAACTTCAAAATGAAGAGCTTCAAAAAATAAATTCAGAAAAGGATAAGTTTTTCTCCATTATCGCCCATGATTTACGAGGCCCACTGGGAAACTTTATGGGAATGACCGAAATGCTGACTGATGAATCCTACAATTTTCCGGAAAGCGAACGGAAAAAAATTATTGAAGGCCTGAGCCGTTCTGCACGGAATACGTTCAGTTTACTCGTGAATCTGCTCGAATGGTCACAAATGGACCGTGGACTGACAGACTTCAAGCCTCAAAAACTTGATTTAACTCAAACCATTTCTGAATGCACAAGTATTTTGGAAGACTCAGCCAAACTGAAACGAATTGAACTTATTGTACAAATCACCAATGAGCCTGTGGTGTTTGCCGATAAAAACATGCTTCAGACTGTCATCCGAAACCTGATCTCGAATGCCATAAAATTTACTCCCAAAGGAGGAAAAGTAAGTGTTTCAGCCCAATCATCAGCGGATAATATGGCGCTGATATCGGTGAGAGATACCGGTATCGGTATGACCAGAGAAATGCTGGATAATCTTTTTCGGATCGATGCAAGTACTAAACGCCCCGGCACGAGCGGAGAACTCAGTACCGGCCTGGGATTGCTGTTATGTAAAGAGTTTGTCGAAAAGCTGAATGGAACAATCGCGGTTGAATCGGAACCAAATATAGGAACTGTATTTAGTTTTAACATTCCTGCAAGTATTCAGGAGGAAAAGGAACTTGCTAAGCCAATGGCTGTTTCTGAAGAAATACATGAAGTTGAAATAGAAAACCTAAATATTCTGATTGCTGAAGATGACGAAATTTCGATGAAACTGATTTCGGTGATTGTGGCCGGATTCAGCAACCAGATTTACAAAGTAAAAACAGGTAATGAAGCGGTGAAGGTTAGCCGCGAAAATCAGGATATCGACCTGATATTGATGGATATTGCCATGCCAAACATGAACGGATATGAAGCAACCCGCCAGATACGGGAATATAATAAAGACGTGGTCATTATTGCACAAACTACCTATTCATTGGCAACCGACCGGGAAAAAGCACTGCAGGCCGGATTCAACGATAATATTACAAAACCATTCAGCAAAGCGGAAATAATCGCCATGCTGAAAAAACATATCAAGCCATCGATATAGAAGATGTCACCCCGATGAAAATTGAGTACACTTTGCTTTGATTGTTTCTGGTACAAATTGGTCGCAACTCTGCTGCTAAAAGTCGCGTAGCGACGACCTCTTTGTAGAACAAATCCATGTTATCGATAAAAGCCCCATCGGGGCGAAATAATTTGAATCTCGCTGGTATCCCAACAGGAATTTCCCTACAGAATATTCCGCTCCTCCGGAGCTTGATGACTTTGCGTAACGATTTTCTCTACAAATAGAACGCAGCTCTGCTGCTAAGAAAAAGTTGCTGTGATTGTTTATGCTACAAATATATCGTAGCGCTGCTGCTATAAGTCGCGTAGCGACGACCTCTTTGTAGAACAAATCCATGTCATCGATAAAAGCCCCATCGGGGCGAAATAATTTGAATCTCGCTGGTATCCCAACAGGAATTTCCCTACAGAATATTCCGCTCCTCCGGAGCTTGATGACTTTGCGTAACGATTTTCTCTACAAATAGAACGCAGCTCTGCTGCTAAGAAAAAGTTGCTGTGATTGTTTATGCTACAAATATATCGTAGCGCTGCTGCTATAAGTCGCGTAGCGACGACCTCTTTGTAGAACAAATCCATGTCATCGATAAAAGCCCCATCGGGGCGAAATGCTTTTGGATTTCAACCCCTGAAGATTTGATTTGAATTCACCGAGATGATGACAAATTCATAAACGAACAGCCGTAATTCAAAATTAAATTCTGAACCATATAAACCTGCGAATTACTTCACCCCGGGTTTCATCAATATTTTTTACATTTGCTGCATCAAAATTCAACGACCATGATTCAGGAAATACAAATCCACAATACACTTACCCGGAAGAAGGAAGTTTTTGAACCGCTGGCTGCCGGCAAGGTGGGATTGTATGTTTGCGGACCAACGGTTTACGGACCGCCACATTTGGGTCATGCCCGTTCAGCCATTACCTTCGATTTACTTTTCCGATACCTGAAGCAAATTGGCTACAAAGTCCGTTATGTCCGAAACATTACCGACGTGGGTCATCTGGTTGCCGATGCCGATGAAGGCGAGGATAAAATTGCCAAACAAGCCAAACTGGATGAATTGGAACCGATGGAAGTGGTTCAGAAATACACCAATATGTACCATCAGGCCATGGCATTGCTTAACCTGGATTTACCCAGCATTGAACCGCGCGCATCGGGCCATATCATTGAACAGATTGAGGAAGTGAAGAAAATTTTGGCCTCCGGATATGCCTACGAAAGCAATGGATCGGTGTATTTTGACGTGGAGAAATTTGCTGCTGAAAATGAATACGGAAAACTTTCAGGCCGAAAGATTGAAGACCTGATCAGCAATACACGGACACTCGATGGTCAGGGCGAAAAACGCTCCGGACTTGATTTTGCCATCTGGAAAAAGGCACAAGCTGAACACCTCATGCACTGGCCTTCGCCATGGAGCGAAGGTTTCCCTGGTTGGCATATTGAATGTACTGCCATGAGCTGCAAATACCTGGGCGAAACCTTTGATATTCACGGCGGTGGAATGGATCTGACATTTCCGCACCA
>JBAWZG010000339.1:0-3575 GCA_037143155.1 Bacteroidia bacterium | reverse complement strand
ATATCCGTATTTTGAACATTCCAGTAGAAGACTTTTCGTATTTATTCCTGATGCTCCTAATGGCCATAACCATTTATGAAAGGCTGAAGGAAACAAGGTATTACTAAATTATCCTGATGAAAAAATTAAGGATTGAAATACAAGTTACCGTTTTAACCTTTTGTATTGCCGTTGCCGTGGTTATTTCAGGATATCTGGCTTATCAAAGTCTGTCGGATATTGTCGATACCATTCACAAGGGAGCCCGTCCTGATCTCAAATTACTTCTGATTAAGGAGATTGCTTCTGATTTAAATGAAGTTGAAAACACCATCCGCTTGTACAGCCTAACCGGCGATCCAACATTTTTGCGTCCGTTTCACCGATTTGGCGATTCCATTCAGGAAAGGCTAAACTCACTGACAAAATATTCGATTCCCGGCTCAGATGAATTGCTGAATATAGATTCAATTGCTCTTTTGGCCAATCGCAAATTGATGATCTGGGATGAAATCAGGGCACTTCATCATTCGAAAAAGGACGTGCACACAACATTCTCAAGCCTGTATTCACGCATTGACACGGCAATTATTCAACCCGATACAATCAGGTTTAAACCTGAAGAGAAAAAAGGATTCTTCAAGAGAATATTCAGTAAAAAAGATACTACTATCCGACGACCCATAATCCTGGATAAGAAAAAGGAAAAGGAAGTCATCAAAAAGGAAATTGCCGTTATCGAAAAGCAATTTTCAAGCCAAACCAAAAGATTGCAAACCAAAGAAACGATTTTGCTTGAACAGAATATTCAGCTAACACAAGCGCTGAACCGGCATATTGCCATTATTGAAAACAGCGAACAAGAAAATTTGGAGGAAAAGACCAAGGAAGCTGATTCTATGGCCGCGAAAACCTACCGTGGTATGGCAACTTTCACCATTGCTGCTGTATTTCTGCTAATTATTATTCTAATCCTGTTGTTTCGGAATCTCCGGAAAAGCAGAATTTATGAGCAATTTCTGAGAAAAGCAAAATCCGAGGCCGAGAGCCTGACAAAAGCGAAAGAATTGTTTGTAGCTACAGTGAGTCACGAAATGCGGACACCGGTAAACGCGATTTATGGACTATCCGGACAAATGCTTCAGAAAGCGAATTCGAATGAAATGAATGCCGATTTGAACGTTGTGCATAAATCTGCCGAGCACCTGATTGCGCTGGTAAATGACACGTTGGATTTTTCGAAAATCGAGTCGCAGAAATTAAAATTGGAGCAGATCGATTTTCTACCGGATGAAATTCTGAATGAAGTTTACATCCTTCATAAAGAGGCTGCGATGAAGAAGGGTATTGAATTGATTTTCAGAAACAATGCGGATAAGAATCTCGTGCTTCTGGGCGATCCGATCAGGCTGAAACAAATTTTGATTAACCTGATTGCGAATGCAATCAAATTTACTCAGCAGGGAAAGATTGCTCTGGATATTTCCGGCGATGAAATTTCGGGACAAAGCTACCTGCTTCACATCGAAGTTTCGGATACGGGCATTGGTATCTCAAAAGAAGATCTGCACCTGATCTTTGATGAGTTCGTGCAACTGAATAACGACCCCGGTCAAAAACAGCGCGGTGCAGGGTTGGGCCTGTCTATTGTAAAAAAACTGATCACGCTTCATGACGGGAAAATTGATGTGGATAGCACACCGGGAAAAGGAACGCGTTTTATGATCCAAATACCTTATCAGAAAGGAAATCCTGACCATATCAAAACGCAACCAATTGAGCAGCTTTTGATTCCTTCGTGGTTTCGAAAACTTCATTTTCTGATTGTTGACGATGAGGAATTCAACCGATACCTGATTAAAAACATTCTGAATTCCTGGGGAGTATTGTTTACCGAAGCTCAAAATGGTCGGGTAGCAGTTGATCTGGCTTTAAAATTCTCCTTTGATCTTGTTCTCATGGATATTCAAATGCCTGTAATGAATGGATTTGAAGCAGCCAGACTGATTTTAGAGCATCGTCCGTCATCCAAAATTATTGCATTAACAGCCACGAATAAGTCCGCAGACATTCAAAAAATGGAAACTTCAGGAATGCATGCCTTTTTACAAAAACCATTTACTGAATCTGACTTATTCAATAACGTTTTGGATTTAATTCCGGAAAGAGAAGAGAGTTCAGGTGAGAATATACTTTTCAAAGCAACAACTATTGATCTGGATGAATTGGAGCGAATTTCAGGAGGCGATGCTGCTTTCTTTGATGAGATGCTGCGGATTTTTATCCGGTCGAGTGAAGAGGCATTGACCAAAATCCAGATGAATCTTCAAACTGCAGACTGGAATTCCATGTCAGAAACAGCTCATAAACTGGCTGCGCCCGCGAAACATATGCAGGCAACCGTTTTGTACAATCATCTGAAAGAACTTGGAAACAATACGGGAAGGAGTAATCCGGAAGAAATAAAGGTTCTGATTAATGTAATCGAGAAGGATATCAAGAGCATCAATTTAATCCTGAAACAAAAACTGGGGGAATAAAAGGTTTAATTTGACTGAATTTTTCAAAACAGGAATCGGGAAATCAGTTTCATATAAAAACTTGCTAACTTGCCGTTGCTCATTGAAATTCAAAGTTAAGAATCGTGGTAAAAATGCCTGAGAAAGCTTTCAAAATATTTGTTGTTGAAGATGATGAATGGTATAGCCGTTTGCTTGTACACACACTCTCGCTCAATCCTGATTACGAAATACAATCTTTCGGAACGGGGAAGGATTGTCTGGCTAATTTGCATCAGGAACCGGATGTCGTTACCCTGGATTACCGGCTTCCGGACATGATGGGTCTGGAAGTGCTCAAACAAATCAAGGAAATTAACGAAGACATACAGGTTATTCTCATCTCGGAACAGGACGATATTGAGATGGTGGTTACCTTATTGCGACTCGGCGCCTACGATTACATTGTGAAGTCTAAAGATATCCGGGAACGTTTGCTGAATACAGTCAGCAACATCAGGCAGGGCAGCAAGCTGAAAAAAGAAATTGTAAATCTGCGGCAGGAGGTCAAAAAAATATATTCTGATCCAAAAACTATCATTGGGAACAGCGCCTCTACCCGGAAGATATATGAACTGATTGAGAAAGCTACCCGAACCAACATTACTGTTACAATTACAGGCGAAACCGGAACAGGGAAGGAATTGGTTGCCAAGGCGATACACTACAGTTCGAATCGTTCGAAGAATCCTTTTGTTGCGGTAAATGTTGCTGCAATTCCGAAGGAGCTGATTGAAAGTGAACTTTTCGGACACGAAAAAGGCGCCTTCACCGGGGCTGCTTTCCGCCGGATTGGCAAGTTTGAAGAAGCCAATGGCGGCACATTGTTTCTTGACGAAATGGCCGAGTTGGATATTTCGCTTCAGGCTAAATTGTTGCGTGCACTTCAAGAAAAGGAAATTAACCGGATTGGAAGTAATACGCCCGTGAAATTCGATTGCCGGATAATTATTGCCACGAATAAAGATCTTCAGGAAGAAATAAAAAAAGGGAATTTCAGGCAGGATCTGTATTACCGGCTATATGGACTTCCCATTG
>JBAWZG010000338.1:0-3589 GCA_037143155.1 Bacteroidia bacterium | reverse complement strand
CCATCGTATCCGGCTGAAAGGTCTTTTATTTCAAGCAGTTTCTTCATTTTTGAGAGGCTATTTTCTGTGTAATATCGAGCATTTGTTTTTCCCAATTGTAGTCCAGCGGATCGATGACGACCACTTCGCCACCAATTTCGGTTGAAAGCTGGCGGGCGAAGGCCGGATCAAATTCCTTCTGAATAAAAATCGTATGAATATTTTGATTGTGGGCCAGATCCACGATGTCTTTCATGTGTTTGGGCGAAGGTTCTTTCCCGTTGAGTTCGAGCGGAATTTGTACCAGCTTGAACTGACGGGCATAATAGGCCAGTGCCGGATGAAAAATCAGAATATTCCGGTTTTTTAGGGGTGCAAGTTGTTCCTGAATTTTTGCTGAAACTGAATCCACTTTCAGAATAAACCGGTTATAGTTTTCTTCAAAAGCTGGGATATGTTCCGGAAAGCTTGTCTTCAAAACGTTCAGTGTATTTTGTGCCATTCTTTTCACTTCAGCCGGAGCCAGCCAGATATGCGGATCAAAAGTTCCTGAATGAGCCTGGTCTGCATCTTCGATTCCGGCAATGGCTTGAATACCTTCCGAACTATTTACAATAACAAGATTTTTATTGATATCGGCCATTTTCACTTTCCAGGCATCTTCAAAGGTCAAAAGTCCAATTTGCACCCAGGCCTTTGACCGGGCAAGATCTTTCATCTGAGATGGTAGAATTTCATAGTTGTGAGGGCTTGAACCCGGAGGAACCAGCACATTAACTTCTACCAGTCCACCTGCTATCTGATCGACCAGATATTTTTGCGGCAGAATGCTTACTGAAATCCTGTTGATAACCTCCTTTTGTTTGGGCAGACAGGCAATTAGCAGGACAACAAATGCAAAGACTAATTTCTTCATAACGGATTGAATGCTGAAGCGATTAAACATTATCAATCAAAGATAGTTCGATTTCCGGATATTAGCCTCCCCCAACCCCTCCAAAATGGAGGGGAGAAAAAACCCGAATGCGGGGTTCATCTTCAGTCATTTAATTAAGAAGTAAATTTTAAGAATTTTCAGTTCCAACTCCCTTCCCTTTCGGGATAGGGCTGGGGCTTTTCGCTTTTTTAAAGTCTCCCCTTCGGGGAGATTTAGAAAGGCTGGCCTTTTTCGGCGGCACCGGATCGTAACCATGTGTTCCCCAGGGATGGCATTTGGCAATCCGTTTAGTTCCCAACCAAAATCCTTTGAACGGACCGTGAATTTTTATGGCATCAATGGCATATTGCGAACAGGTCGGGTCGTGGCGGCATGATGGAGAAGTTAACGGAGAAATGGCATATTTATAGAAATATACCGGAATCATGAGTATCCAGCCTAATAACTTCAGTATAAATTTGAAAATTGCCTTCATGGAATCAAAGCTATAACAATTTTATCGGCTACTTTAGGGATCTGGCCAAATTATTCCCCCTGAAAATCGGAGGAGATGGACGCATAGACAAGAATTGGCCTGAAAGGAGAATTTACATTGATTTTCTTTGACGCGATTATTTTCAAGAACGGCAAAGGTTCCTGCCAGAAAGGCATTTTATCGCGCGAATGTTTGAGAAGCCAGGAATATAACTCGTCGTCGTTGAATTGTTTGCTGATATCATGACCCTGGTTGACCAGGCGCGTAAATTTCACCTCAGCTTTTAACTTTTCCAGGGCTTTTACCATCACTTCAGAGCGACTGAACGGTATGGAGCGGTCAGCAGTTCCATGAAATACCCAGGATGGTGTTTTGCTGAGCTGATCGGCCCACTTGACATCAGCACCACCACACATGGGCGAAATGGCTGCAAAACGGTCGGGCATCCGGTTTGCCAGAGCCCAGGTTCCGAAACCTCCCATGCTCATACCAATCAGGTAAACGCGCGAATCGTCGACCTGCAATTTGGACGCAACTTCGTCGTAAACCGGGTTAAACCAGTCTTCCGAAGCCCAGTTTTTATTCCACGGGCATTGGGGCGACACGACAATGAAGTCAATTTTCTTGCCTTTTTGTAAATAGTATGGCAGTCCGTAACGTTCCAGGCTTTCCAGGTGTTTACCACTTGCATGACGGCCATGCAGATAAAAAATAACGGGCCATTTTTTATTGGGATCTTTTCCGTAATCTTCAGGAAGATGTAAAAGATAATTGTATTTTACCTTTTTCAGCGTGATTGCTGCCATCGAATTTTGGGCTAAAAAATTCAGCGCAAAGACTAAAAAAAGAGTAAAAATGATATGGTTTTTGATGCAATTCAAACTTCAGGATTTAGTGTTTCGTGGGGCAAGTTAAGGGAAATGAACCAAATAACCTGAGTTATTAACAATTTTTAATAAATACAACGAAAGGGAAGACAACCTAAAATGGTCATTCTTCCCTTTCAAATCTTGGCTTCCATTGGTCGTTAAAAATTCAATATCAACGAGTTGCCCTTTTTCTATTTTTCAAGTTCCTTGTAAACCAAAGCGCTTGCACCAACAATTGGGGCATCGCCAGGTTTAAGTTCTGATGGGAGAATTTTGATTTTATTTTTGAAGGTTGTTAACAAATTTTGCTCCATGCTCTCTTTGGTAGGTTTGAAAATATAGTCGCCTGCAGCGGTAGGACCGCCAAATAAAAAGATTGCTTCAGGGCTCAAATGGTGTGCAGTATCGGCAAAGCTTATTCCCAACCATTTTCCGGTAAGTTCAAACACTTCAAGAGCTACCTTATCTCCCTTTTCAGCGGCTTCAAAAATAGCTTTTGAATCCAGTTCGGTGAAAGATTTATTGGCCAGTAAACTATTGTTCGCATTATATTTGGCCATCAGTTCAAATGCCGTCCGTTTCATCCCGGGAGCCGAGCAATAGGCTTCCATGTGTCCGCGTCCTCCGCAGCCACAAAGCCGTCCATCGGGAAAAAGGGTTGTATGACCGCATTCTCCGGCAAAACCGTCGCTACCGTAAACCAGGTCTCCATTGACTACAATGCCGCTGCCAACGCCAGTTCCAAGGGTAAACATGACAAAGTTTTTCATACCCTTTGCTCCGCCATAGATCATTTCGCCAATTGCTGCTGCATTGGCATCGTTTGTTAACGAAATTGCCTGAAGTTCAGGAAATTTTATTTTTAACAGTTTGACCAGTGGGACTATTCCTTTGAAAGCCAGGTTTGCAGCATATTCAATTGTTCCGGCGTAATAATTGCCATTGGGTGCGCCAATTCCAATTCCCAAAAAATCAATATCAGCATTTGTAAGTTTGACTGATTTCATTAATTCTCTGATTGCCAATGTCAGGTCGTCAACATACAAATCAACATTACCGTCTGTTCGGGTTAGAATGTTGTCTTTTACGAGAACATTTCCCAATTCATCAACAACACCAATGGCAGTATTGGTTCCGCCAATATCAACTCCAATTGCTACTTTTTTCATTTAGTTATGATTTAGTTTTTTGTTTGTTCATGAGGATTATGAAGCTGAACAAATTTAAAAATTTAATCCAACTATTCCGGAACAGTATTCGAATTCAGAGAAAAAAGAAAGGAACGTCTTACCTTTAATATATGACGTTCCTTTGTATCTCAATATCGCG
>JBAWZG010000337.1:0-3593 GCA_037143155.1 Bacteroidia bacterium | reverse complement strand
ACCAGCGAAACGAGATTGTTGCGGTAATACTTCAATGGCAAAGCAACCGATTCGCCGACGGCCTTGAATGCTGCAAAATGAATGATCGCATCAATATTTGGATATTTACCAAAGAAAGCATCCACCTTTTCTTTGTCGATAAGGTCGAATTGCTCGAAGACCGGCCGGATGCCTGAAATTTCTTCGATTCCATCTAAAACTTCGATACTGGAATTTGAAAGATTATCTACAATAATTACTTCAAAACCGGCATTTTGCAGTTCAACAGCAGTATGTGAACCAATGTATCCGGTGCCACCGGTAACCAAAATTTGTTTCATTTTTATTGAATTACTAAATTTTTCCTAATCGAACCAAACTGCAAAACAAGCGGTTGTCGTTTATTCCTTTTTCCTCAACTGATTACTCCGGAACTTGAACAAGCAACAATTCGTTTATTAAAGTATTTGTACTGATATTCAGCGTATTGAAGCCTATTTTATAAGCCTTAATTGCCAAATCATGAATACCATTTTGAGCAAGCTTGCCAGGTTTGTTAATACCAATATTTGTCCCGATAAAAGTATTAAAATATCTTTGATTGATGATCATATTCTTTAATTCCCTCAATCCCATGTTCGAATTTTCCGATTGATGTATTTGGAGACATTTGGAATCTTTATTTACATTTGGCACCTTAGTTTTGTAAAAATGAGAAAGACAATTGGTATTCTGCTGATAATTACCCAGTTTTCGTGCAGCAAACCCAAACAGGATGGATTGATTCTGAAAGTACAGTTCCAACCAGAAAAGATTTATTGCATATCAACCATCAGAGGTTCTGAAACGGTAATTACTTATTCCGGACAGGAAATTGCCATGCGGAAGTTGAAAAGCATGCATATTAAAAATCCAACGATTTCGAATGTGAAAACCAAGTCTGATATGGAATTGATAACAAATAAGAAATCTGCAGACTCAAGTATCCCGGTTAGCCTGACCTATAAAAGGACGATGAGTCTTAATGGAAAAAATGAAATTCCTGAAGGAATCGTGGTCACTGGCGAAATCAAAGCAGGGCATTTGCCGGGCTTCAAATCAGTGGCCTCTGATAAGTTTGATTTTGATCAGAAAAAACAGCTTCTTCAAACTGCCGGCAGTACTTTCGAGCATCTTGACTTTCCGGAACAGCGACTCAAAATCGGCGATCAATTCTCAACAGATCATCCGGGTTCAATACCGATGGAGGGTTCGATAATCGAAACGGTGGTTACAACCACCTACAAATTGCTCGGAATAAATAAGGGCATGGCACAATTTGAACTCAGCCAAAGCTACCGGATGACACCGAAAATGAATGACAATTCGTTTTCAGGCAATGGCATTGGTAAAGGCAAGTTGACCTATGATATGGAAAACTATCTGGTTACAGATTACTCCATGAAAACAGAATTGGTAATGAATAAAAAACTCGATTATTTTGAGTTCGACCTGAAAACCGTGAATGAATTCAGTCAGACTACCCAAATAGCCAAACAGTAAAATAGATATTCGGATAATTTCGTATTTTTGAATGATGGAAAATGAAAAGATTGATATCGAAAAAACTCTTTTTCATTGGATTACGACCTCTGACAAGGACTATGATACGATGATTCATCTTTTTGAAGTAAAGGATTATCATTGGTCGTTGTTTATTGGGCACATTGTAATTGAAAGATTATTGAAAGCCAAAATAGTAAAAATATCTGGTGACCATGCGCCCTTTACACACGATTTAAGGTGACTTGCAAAGTTGTCAGAAATTGAATTTCAAAGTATTCAAATAGGTTGGCTTGATACCATTACAACTTTTAATTTGAATGCACGATACGATAGTTATAAACAAGCATTTTATGAAAAGTGCACACCGGAATTTACAGCTTAATGGATTTCAAATATTAAAGAACTTAGATCATGGATAAAGAAGGCGCTATAAAAATTGCAGAACGATACATCTCTTTGGTTGGTAAGAAATATAAGATTGAAAATGCCATCTTGTTTGGATCATTTGCCAAGGGTACTAATCGTATCGATAGCGATATTGATTTAGCGATTATTTTTAAATCAATCGATGATATCATTGATTTGCAAATAGAACTAATGAAAATGAGAACTGACGATGACCTTTTAATTGAACCACATCCGTTTAGTGCAAATGATTTTAAATCATCCAATCCTGTTGTCTCTGAAATATTGAAAAACGGAATTGAAATAGTGAATTACGCAGCCTGAAAACTAATGATCATAAATAATAACACCATCCTATCCCGTCGATTCCCTGCAGAATGGGAAAAACATCAGGCCACTTTGTTGTCATTTCCTTCTGAAGGCCGCGACTGGCCAGGAAAGTATCATGCCATTAAATGGGCATTTGTGGAGATAATCAAAAAAATAACCGCATTTGAATCGGTAATTCTGGTCGTCAAATCGGATGAACTGCGCGGAAAAGTTTCGGTAATGCTCGAACAGGCGCATGTTGATCCGGCTCAGGTGAGTTACATCATTCAGGATACCAACCGCAACTGGATGCGCGATTCGGGTCCGGCAATAGTTAAAAATGCCAATGGTTACAACGAAGCCATTCAGTTTGGTTTTACAGGCTGGGCCAAATACAAAAATCATAAAAAGGATCAGGGAATTCCGGAAGCTGTCGCCAAACACCTTGATATTATTTTAATTCAGGCGATGTATCAGAATAAGTTAGTTGTCCTTGAAGGTGGTTCCATTGATGTCAATGGATGCGGAACATTGATTACCACTGAAGAATGTCTGATGGACCCGCTTCAGCAGGTTCGCAATAAAGGTTTCAGGAAAGAAGATTACGAGAACGTGTTCCACCAATACCTTGGTGTAACCAATACGATTTGGCTTGGCGAAGGCATCGAAGGCGACGACACACACGGTCATGTCGATGATATTTGTCGCTTCGTAAACAGGAATACTGTAGTTGCTGCTCAGGAACTCAATAACAGCGACACCAATCATCACAAGTTGGAAGCTAACCTGGAAATACTCCGGAATGCAAGGCTCGAAAATGGAGAAAAACTGAATGTGATTGCAATGCCCATGCCTGCCCGAATCAATTTCGAAGATCTTCGTTTACCAGCCAGCTACGTCAATTTCCTAATGACAAATGGCTGTTTACTGGTTCCAACATTCAACGATAAAAACGATTACAAGGCACTTGGAATACTCACCGATTTATTTCCGGAACGTGATGTGATTGGCATCAGCGCAATCGATTTGGTATGGGGACTCGGAACGCTGCATTGTTTGAGTCACGAGATTGCTGAATAGTTGCTAAATACCTTCGAAAAGGTTATTCAGGCTCATGCCTTGCTGACATTCTCTTTGATCCGGCTATGTCTGGAGCCATAGGTAAAATAAAGTAACAGTCCGATTACAAGCCAGATTCCGAACCGGAACCAGTTGGTTACGCCCAATTCACTCATCAGGTATAGATTGGTTAGAAGCCCGAGCACCGGTATCAGCGACCATCTTTTTACAACTGCCTGAAAGGTGATCAGGATTGAAACTACACAAAATATCAGGAATGGGAAATGATGCCGGAC
>JBAWZG010000336.1:0-3595 GCA_037143155.1 Bacteroidia bacterium | reverse complement strand
TGCAAAGAGAACTTGATGGTTTGACCACCGAATTGGGCTTAACCAAGGACCAGCTTGCAAAGGTTACTCCGATTGTTACCGATGCACAAAAAAAACAGTCGGAAGCATTTGCTAAAATGCGTGAAGCTGGTAATGTGGACCGTGATAAAATGCGTGAGGAACGTATGAAAATGCGCGGTGAAACAGACAAACTGATTAAAGCTGTAATAACTCCGGAACAAGGTGTGAAATTGGACGCCTACCGTAAAAAACAGGATGAAGAACGTGCAAAACGGATGCAAGAACAACGATAACATGAGTTCCGTAAAATTATTATTTTGAAATTGATATCAAAAAGAACCTCCGGAAAATTGAAATTCCGGAGGTTCTTTCTTTTTATTGTCGGGGCGCTTTTAGCAGAATTAATAAGCTTTCTATATCGGTAAATTCCAGACAAAAACTCCAAGCAGAAGGACTGCTAAACTGCAAACAATGATCAGTGCTCCATTGAGTCTGGTAACTACAATCGGATTAAGTTGTTTGCTTTCGGTAAATACTTCACGAACTACAAAGAAATAATAATAGATTCCGATGACCGCCATCAGAATGGCAAAGATGGAAATCAACAGGTTTCCCTGGCTGATGGACAATACAAAAACTTGGTATTTTGCCATGAATCCTGATGAAGGTGGAATTCCTGCCAGAGACATGAGCAGAATGGTCATACATACTGCGATCCAGGACTTTTCTTTAAAAAGTCCCCTGAAATTGACCAATTCTTCCTGCCAATCGGATGCTCGTTTTACCAGGATGAATATAATGAACAAAGGAACAGTAGCCAGCGAATATACAAATGTATAATACAATAATACCTTCGCTGAAGAACTGTGCTGCGATAACATGGCCAGCATGATAAATCCGCTGTGTGCTATGGCAGAATAGGCCAGAAGTCGTTTAAAGTTGGTTTGCTTTAAAGCTCCAAGGTTACCGACAAGCAGCGTCAGGCCAGTCATTACCCAAAGTGCTTTTTCAAGTGGTGCCGGCAATGGAAGTAACCCCATTCCCAGTAAACGGAAAAATGCAGCAAAACCAGCAGTCTTCACGACTGTTGCCATAAAAGCTGTGACGATTGTTGGAGAGCCTTCATAGACATCCGGACTCCAGAAATGAAATGGAGCCGCTGCTACTTTAAAGGCAACACCTATCAGGATAAAAAGCAGACCGACCATCACCATTGGAGGTAAATGCCCGTTGAACTGGGCAATGTAAATCTTGATTTCAGGTAGGTAAAAGGTTGCAGAGGCCCCGTAAACCAAGGCAATTCCGAAGAGGAAAATGGCAGTGGCAAACGATCCAAGCATGAAATATTTAAATGAAGCCTCGTTCGACCGGAAGGAGGCTTTTTTTCCGCCTGCCAGTACATACAATGGAATGGATAAAATTTCAATACCCAGGAAAAGCATGATGAGATTCGAATACGATGTCATCAGAAAGGCGCCAGTCAGGGCAAAAATCATGAGTGCATATTGTTCGGCAACGTGCAGTCCCATCATCCGGTAATAGTCAATTCCAAACAGAAAAATCAGAATAGTGACGATTATCATAGAGATATTAAATGCAATCGAAAAATTATCGAATAGAATCATGTCATGGAAATACCTCGAGCCAAGTCCCCAGTCTTTGAGCGAAAGGAACAATGCAATCAGAAGTCCGGCAATGGCAACTGGTGCGAGAATAGCCTTCTTTTTCAGGAACCCAAGGTACAATATGATTATTCCCAGAACTATAGTAAAAATTGATGCACTCATTGGTGTGTATAGATCAGTTTGTTTTTAGTATTATGGCACTTTCAACCAAAGGCTTCAGGATGTTTTCGGCTGAATGAATGGTTTGCCCCATCAGATTAAATAGCGGCTGAGGGTAAATTCCAAGTCCCAGTATGATAACTATGAGTGGGATCAAAATCAGGTAATCCAAGGTACGCACATCGGTAAGTTTTGCATAGACAAGCTTCTTGTCGCCAAGCATTGCACGCTGATAGGCATAAAGCATATAGATTGCACCAAATATCATGGTCAAACCACCGATTGCTGCAAATCCAGCCGATTGTTTGAAAATCCCGGCAATCATCAGAAATTCTCCTACGAAACCTGCTGTCAACGGCAGGGCAATCGATCCTAAAACAACAATCAGAAATAATATAGCCATATTTGGAGCCTGAAGTTTTAAACCACCCATTTGAGGCAATTCGTTCGTTCCGGTCTTTTCCTTTAAAAGGCTGGTGAGGTAGAAAAGTGCAACGATAGTTACTCCATGGCTCATAACCTGGAACAGCAAACCCTGTAATGCATAGGTATTCAGGACGAACATCGCTGTAACCATCAGTGAAATGTGCGCCATTGATGAAAAAGCGATCAGCATTTTCAGATTTGTTTTCCTGAATGCTATGATCGAAGCATAAACGACTCCGATCAGGCTGAGTATGATTACTGTATTTTGCCAAAACAGAACTCCGGATGGTACAATTGGAAACAGAAACCGCAAAGCTCCGTAAATTCCCATTTTGGTCATCACACCAGCTAATATCATCACCCCTTGCGTTGAAGCCATGTTATAGGTTGGAGGTTGCCAGGTATGAAAAGGGAATACCGGCATTTTGATGGCAAAAGCGATAAACAAAATCCAGAACAACCAGATTTGGGTTCCGGGCGGAATATTCAATTGATTGAATGCTGCAAAATCAGTGGTGTGCATTCCCGGAGTCAGTTGATACAGGTAAATAATCCCAAATAAAAGGAACAAACTGCCAATCAGAGTGTAAATGAAAAATTTGAAAGTAATAGATTTTCGTCCATCACCACCCCAGATCAGCAGAATAAAATAAACCGGAATTAACGCAAGTTCCCAAAAAACATAAAAGAGAAAAGCATTCTGAGCCAGAAAAACTCCGATCAACGCTGATTGTGCGAAAAGTATCAGGAAGTTAAGCAAATGAACATTTCGCTGTTCGCGGCCAAAACCTGCCAGAAGAATGAAAGGGAAAAGCAGATTGGTCAGAAGGAGCATGATCAGGCTGATTCCATCGTAACCCAAAGAGAAATTTATTCCCATATAGTTGATCCAATTCACATGAAACGTGTTTGTTTCAGGAGAAAATGCCACAACTAAAGTGAGGAGTAAATTTATGATTGCCGATGCTAACGCGATCGAGCGCACAAGATCAGCCTTCCTGAATGGCAGAAGCAAAAGTCCTGTGAGAATCGGTATTAAAAGGATAACGAGTAATATCATTGGTTCAGATTGTCAGGATAAAAATGATAAACAAAAGAATTCCAGCTACCATGGCGAAAAAGTAAAAACTCATATTTCCCCGTTGCAGTCTTCGCGTCAGCATTCCCAATACTGAAGTTGCTTCGCCAACTCCGTCAACTATCGGATTGAGTATATTTGTTTCAACCTTCTTGAAAAGGAAATTGGAAAATGAACCAAATGGCTTTTCAAAAACTATAGTGTAGATTTCATCGATATAGAACTTGTTGGTTACCAATCGTGCGATTGGTGTCATTAATTCGCCATCTGCGGCCGGAACAACGGCTCTCCGGATAAAAGTCCGGTA
>JBAWZG010000335.1:0-3613 GCA_037143155.1 Bacteroidia bacterium | reverse complement strand
GCATTATCACGATCGACGTAAATGCTCCTTCTGAACCGTGGATCTCTAAAATCCCATCTTTTCGCATTATCGTTATCGTATTTTGATGGATCATATAAAGTACCATCTGCCATTTCAAAAATATCCGTGTAGTTCTGCGTTACAGTCTGCAATTGTCCTCCACCAAATATGGCAGGATCGGGTACATGAATTTTTCCAGGTCCTCCAGAAAAATTAGATTTACCTTTCACAGACCTGTATTTTCCCCAAATTACTTCTTGTTTCCAGGGATGTGTTCCATCAGTTGTAGCAAACATTTGATCATATTGACTCCAAGGCATCAAATCGCACGCTTTCGTAGTTCCATCTGCCAAAAAAGTAGTACGGCTAAGTTTTATAACCTCCCAAGCTGCATCAGCCGCTCTTTTCATATAGACTGGATCAACAACAGCGGTGTTACCAGATTCCTCATTCATTAATGGTGATCCGGCATAAAGTAAAGCTCTTGCTTTGTAGCCTAATGCAGCTATTTTTGTGGCATGACCTCTATCGGTTAAATCGTTTTTCCAATAGGCAGGTAAATATTTAGCTGCAGAATCTAAATCCTGAACAACGTATTCAGTACACGCTTGGTAATTTTTTTTTCCTTTGTACTCATAAAAACGAGGCATATCCAGTTCACCATCGCCCATTACCGTATTAATATATGGAATAGAACCCCAGGCAGATAAAAGCTCAAAATGAAAGTATGCTCTTAAGAAATAAAGTTGACCTTTTATAAGGGCTTTCTGATCTTCCGTTGCAGAAGATTTCATCAACAAATCAATATTCTTGAGTCCAATATTTGCTTTTCTGATGCCAGGCCAACCAAAATACCAAATTCCGTGTGCAACATTTTTAGTTGGATCTGCACCAAAAAATCCTCGGGTCATCCAATTTGCATAATTACCAATTATCGCATTATAACCCGTAGTTGAAGCCAATGTACCAATAGCCTCACCCCCAAAACAGCCATCAGATGCTTGCATATCCATTGGGTCTGTAACATTTACATAAAGTTGATCGGTATAAGCCTGAAATGAGCTGTAGTTTCCAAAAATATCGGCTTCTGACTTAGCCGACTCCAGTGGCGGCGTTAAATAGTCAGTACATCCAGATAGCAAAACAAATGCTATAAAAGGAAGAATAATATATTTATAATTTTTCATTGTAAATTTAATTAAAACGTTACACTTAGGCCTAAGTTAATATTCTTTGAATTTGGATAAACGCCAGTACTTGGATTTGCGCCCTCAATATCTACTGATAATTTACTCCAATAGAGCAAATTATTTCCATTTACATAAAATCGCATATTTTCAACAAAAAACTTTTTTGAAATCGATTTTGGTATAGTGTAACTAACTTCAGCTGTCTTAAGACGTAAGTAAGAAGCATCGTAATTCAAACTAGAACCATAACCCAATACATTATTCCCTTTAAGTGAAGTTCGTTTAATCGAAAGTGAAGGATAGTCAGGATTACTATTTTGATATTCAGGTTGAAAAGATCTATCCAATATTCCTTGAGTAATCGTAGGAGAACTATTGATAAATTCATAAAGCATTCCTTCCAACATAGAGACATTGTATGCTCCAAAAAACTGAAGCATTACAGAAAATCCGGCATAATCACCTCCAAATGCAAATCCGTAGGTGTTTTGTGGATAAGTAGAATAACCGTTTGGCACGGCATCGTATTTATCAATCACGCCATTTGAGTTAAAATCGACTAAATAGATGTCACCAGGAATTCCATTTTTATTATTTCCTACAGACCCATCATATCCAGCCACGGTGTACATTTGATCCCAACTCTTAATAATACCCGCTGTCAAAATGGTATTGTTTTGATTGATAGCGTAACCGGCTTGCTTTTGATATGCAGGAGCCAATTCTGGATCAGCTTTATCAATGATTGTATTAATCGCTTGAGTCCAATTGTAGGATGCCCACAAGTTAACTTTATTTATTTTCTTTTGAATCTTGAAATCCAGTTCGATTCCGTGTGAGTCAATTTTACCAAGGTTAGCTGGGGGAGCTGTAGAACCTATATAAGTAGGATAAGCAGTAATTTGAGTTCCTACCATCAGAACATTCCATCTATTTTCTTTAAAGAAGTCTGCAGTACCAGTCAAGAATCCATCAAACAAACCAAGTTCTACACCTATGTTTTGTTTTCTTGACATTTCCCATTGAAGATTGGGGTTTCCAGGTGTTCCTTCCAGATAAACCGGATTTGGTAATGTTTTAGAAGTAATATTAGAATAATAAGGTGAATAACCATAGTTTGGATAACCAAATTGTTGGAAAGCGCCATCTGCAGTACCTGCAGTATTCCAGTTTCTCCATGTCGTCAAATACCCCCATTGAATGTTCTTCAAATTATCATTTCCAACTATTCCAATTGAATATTTTAATTTTAGATTGGATATCTGAGGCACATATTCTTTAATGAACTTTTCTTCTGAAACTCTCCAGCCTAATGCCAATGATGGGAAAAGCTCGAATTTATGTCCAGGTCCAAATTGATCTGAGCCGTTGTATGCGCCATTTACCTCTGCAAGATATTTTTCATCGTAGTTGTAAGTCAAACGAGTCACCCAGTTTTCACGTTTTACTGGCCAAGCAATACCTGTTACCGCTTCTTGTCGGCTGAATAAGCCCAAAACACCCACGCTATTTTTACCAAATTTTCGATTATAATTTATCGAGCCTTCATAATATAAATTCTGTTGAGTACCAGAAGACACTGTTTCTGAATTATATCCTAATGGTGTTGGAAAAATATCGAAACCATCTGTTCCTATTGTTGGAGCTGTATAAACCCATTGATTAGTTGAGGTATCAAATCTTTTTGTTGTAGAATTATCAACATCTTGTATATTTACACCAGTAGTCGTAAAATAGTTATCGTAAGAATATTTTCCTTTTATGGATAACCCTTTGGTTATAAAATCCAATTTTTGAGTAAACTCAAAATCACTAGTCAACGAAGTCCTTCCAGTAGATGTTGCACCACCAGTTTGCATTGTTTTATATACATTGATTCCATACGTATCAGAAGTTGCTTCATCAGACCCAAAAGTGCCATCAGAATAAACAGGAATAGCGGTTGGCGAATGTCGATAAATTCCTGCGGCAATAGGACCAATTCCTGCGGTTGGTTGATTCTGTTTTCCATAATAACCAGATAAATTCACCTTAAACTGAGTTGTTTTGGTCAAATCAAAATCAAGATTTGTTCTGAAATTATAACGTTTGTAACTAAACTCAGGAGTATAACCTTTTGCATTTTTAGATGTATTTAAAATGTCACCATCAGACGTATAAGCAATCGAGGTAAAATACTTGACAAATTCAGTTCCACCTGAAATATTAAGGGCATATTTATCTGTTTTGCTATATGGTCGCATCATTGTTGACAACCAATCCACATTCGGATATTCTTCAGGTTGGCTTTGGTCTTTGTAATAGCCCAATATTCTATCAGGAATATAATATGTATTCCAATTGGTTTGAGGCATAGGCAGAGGTAACTCATTGACAATGGCATAATTTCGAGCTAACAATGCCTCATAAGATCCCAACTGTTT
>JBAWZG010000334.1:0-3624 GCA_037143155.1 Bacteroidia bacterium | reverse complement strand
TCGAACCGAAGCAGTTGCCCAGAAAATAGAGATACCGGCTTCAAAATTGGATTTTGTAAAATTTAAATTTGATACAACATCTCAAAGTATCTTAGATAGGATTATTAAGCCTTTTAAATTTAAATACAATAGGGAAGCTAAAGAGAAAAGGCAAATACATGATTATATGAAAACCCAAATTGATAAGGGGCTGTTGAAAATTGATCCAGCCGCTGTTGATACGATAATGTCGCAGCTTGAATCAATCAGAATAACGGATTCTTCTAATAATAAGAGTTTAAACCTGGCGAATAAATCAAATGCAAAGAGTATTGACTCGGCGAATAAATCAATCCAGAGTATCAATGACAAATTGAGCAAGAAAGCTTCCAAATCAGTAATGGATTCTTTAAAAATATTAATGTCAGCCGTTATTCAGGAAAATGAGAACAATAACAATCAGGAAAATAAGGATTTGACAAGCAAAGTCAATAAGCTCTTAAAAGAAATAGAAAAGGTCAAATATTCTGATGCAGCTCATCCTGGACAGCTGGACAGCAGTAAGAAGGGCGACTCCATGATTTACTTCAGGAGATACTTAAAACCGAAAATCAAAGTAATTGGCTGGCATAAAGCCGGGATGAACAATAAATTTAAAAATTACAACTTTCATTATTTATCTGCCATCAATTTATATGGTTATGAATTGTCGGTGACAGGGGCGCAAAAGAACCCAACAGATATTTTTGAGTTTCAGGAAGATGGAGGCGTTATTTCCGTTGCACGAAAAAACGGTTGCGATATTCACCTTACCGTTTACAATCAAAATGCTGATTCAATTTCTAAATTTCTTAACCAACCGATTGCACGCAAAAAATTTCTGAATAAGTTGGATGAATTGATCAAAAGAAATCAACTTAAAGGAATCAACATATATTTTGATCACCTTAAAGAGTTTGATTCAAAGCACTTTGTACAGTTTATTGCGGCACTACACAAGAATTTGAAAAGTATAGATAGAGCTATTGAACTGAATATTTCAATCCCTGCAAATAAGGATGATGAAAGTTTAAGAGAAATAGCTGCCTATGATTTTTCAGAGCTAAATACATTGGTTGATTATTACTTGGTGCTAACCGATGATTTATTGCCATCGGATGTACAAATTGCCCAATCTTCAAGCCCTCTTTTTAACCAGGATATACTCGGTGAACACACCATAGAATCAACTTTAAGCTTTTACAGCAATGGGAAAATACCCATTTCGAAGCTGATAATGACTGTTTCATATTCTGGTGTTGAATGGACGGTTGACAATTTTGGAGGCACTCCAACCGAAGCAAAATGGCACCCCAAAAACTATGCAGAGATTATTAAAGAATATGCAGGTAAAAAGGATATCAATGATCAAATCATTGAAGGATTTGATCCTGATCAGGTTTCAGCTTATTTGAATATTATCGGGCCAGATGCTGAATCCAAAAAGCAAATATGGTTTGACGATTTCAGAAGTTTATACCTGAAATATACCTGGGCTTTGGAAAATGAACTTGGAGGAGTTTCAATCAGGGGGCTTGGTTTTGATGATGGGCGTCCAGAATTATGGAATAGCCTTGGTGCCGCATTGATCAAAATTGATACAACTTTCGTTGAAAACCCCAATATTAAGGTTAGCAGCTTTCGAAAGGTTTGGAAAATTGTAACGAATACTTTTCATGGATTCAGCCTCAAAATTTTCAGGCAAGATTTGCAGTGGGCAAGGGTAGTTCGTTTAAAGTATTATGATACGAGCAAATATGAAGGTTATACCAGATTCATACGCGCGGATCTTCCTCTTGAAGAATCAATTGCTAATTACATCGGGAAAACAGTTATCTGGACGGATAAGTTTCCTTGCAAAAAGGACCCGAAGATAAATAATGAATGTCTTCTTCCTGATCTGACACACTGTTATTATCTATACACCAGATGGACGATATATGCCACATTCTTTTTTTTGTGCGGTACTCTGTTTTTAATTTTATCTGTCCTGTTTTTTATCGTTTCATTTAATTATGAACGATATATGGTTGGAAATGATAAAGCCAGAAGTATAATTCGAAATGTGCCATCCGGGTTTTTTCTTATTTCAATTCTTTTTGCCGGGTTTTGGTTATATCTGGACCCTTCCTTTGTGGGTATTGGTGCCGGAAGTGAGGAAGGAACGAATACCCTCCTGATGGTTTATATTTTGCTCGTTGGAATTGCAGTCGGGTGGATTGGTGCTTCACGGTATTTTAAATACAAACGTCCGGAAGTCTTACGCAAATTAATTCCTGAAAAGATAGTTGAAAAGAAAAAATCAGAAATGTAAAAATCGGTAACAAGTACTTAACAAATAAATAAATCCTTAATAACAGAAAATATGAATACCCACTCAGAAAAAACTCAGGAAAATAAGAGCCATGCGGTATTTACCGGGAGAACTCAAAAATCTGGAGGCAGTGAATCTTCGTTTCAGTTTGTGGATAACCGTCCGGAAGCCATTACACAACGGAAACTGCATGAAATGGCAAATAATAGTCAGTCGGCTCAATTGCAGGCAATTGCTGCCAACCACTCCGAAAGTCCCATACAAAAGAAAGGAATCGAAGAAGAGGAATTGCTTCAGGGCAAATTCCTGACTGTGCAAAAGAAAAGTACAGAAGAAGAGGAACTGCTCCAGGGAAAGTTCGAACCCATACAGCTGAAGGAAAATAATACCGGTCTGCCCGACAATCTTAAATCCGGAATTGAAAACCTCTCAGGTTACTCACTTGACGATGTAAAGGTGAATTACAACTCCGAAAAGCCGGCTCAACTGAATGCGCACGCTTATGCACAGGGCACAGATATTCATTTGGCTTCCGGACAGGAGAAACATCTTCCACACGAAGCCTGGCACGTGGTTCAGCAGAAACAAGGAAGGGTAAAACCAACCATGCAAATGAAAGGAAAAGTGAATGTGAATGATGATGCAGGTCTGGAGAAAGAGGCCGATTTAATGGGCGAAAAGGCATTGCAAAGGAAACCTGAAGAAAGTAGTATTAAGAAATCTACCCATTCGTTCACTCCTGAAATTCAATTGGTGCTTATTGATCCAAACAACAGCAACTTGAATGCCAAACTAACCCAACAGTACCATGATGAAGAAGATGCCGGCGATGCTTGTTCTGTTATGAGTAAATCGATACAAGTTCACCAGGACGCAATCGATCACTTTAAAAAGGCAAAATCGCTGCGAAAACGAGCCGGTAAACTACACCAGGACGATGATGGAGGCCACCTTCTTGCTATTGATACGCTTAGTGATAAAATTCAGAGAAGAAAAGAGCTCATTGCCGAACTTAGCCCCAAACCCGTAGCTTCCAGCCCTAAAGTTAATGCAGATGTGAAGAAAGGATCATCCAGTTGGTTCGGTCATCCAGCTATGGGAACAGGAGGACAGGCATCATGGTTACAGGGTAATCAACCGGCTTGGACGCCAAGAAAATCGGGCACCTGAAATAACTAAAATGGACCTTTTCAATCAAGATTTTGTGTAATTACAACTATGAATACTCACGCTGACAAAGTACAAGATAATAAAAGTCAATTCGTTGCGAATGGGGTTTCTCAAAAGCAGAG
>JBAWZG010000333.1:0-3669 GCA_037143155.1 Bacteroidia bacterium | reverse complement strand
TTCAGGATTTCGGCTTCTTTTGCCAATGTTTCCTGAAGTAGCTGAGCTGCTTTCCCCAGAATTTCTGTAGCAAAAACTTTATCTGAAAGTCCGCCGGCATTTATCCTGACATTGAGATAAGCTCCGTAAACCGCAGTTCGGGCGCAAAGTGCACCTACACCGGCATCCGACAGCGAATTTGGGTTTCCAATTTCTGTCATGGCCTGAATCACTTCCAGCGAACTGAATGCCACTTGCATTACCTCAAACGGGACCTCGATGGCATGTTTGGTTGCAGCCTGAATCGCAGCTGAGCGAAGTTTTTTCTCCTGATCAGTATTTTTAGGCAAACCAAATGCATCCATAATTCCATTGAAAGCAGCCGTATCTTCATCAACCAGTTTCAGTAAACGGTCGTGTGCATATTTGCCTTTTTCGGCCCAATTGGAGAATTCTTCCCAGCGCTCGTCCCAGCCACGTTTGTGGGCCGAAAGATTAGCCACCATCGACCCCAAAGCAGCGCCAAGCGAACCAACATAAGCCGCGACTGAACCACCACCCGGAGCCGGTGATTCAGACAAAGTTTCGTTCGAGAAGCCAGATAAACTCATATCGATCAATTTGTCGGACTGATCATCAATCAGGTATTCGATGATTCGTTTCTTCGGATCAAAAGGAGCAAGTTCATCCAAACCAAGTGATTTGACAGCTATTTTAATGATTTCAGCATCAGGAATACCTACCGAACGCAGTTGTTTCCGGAGAAAATATTTGCCGGCATCAAGCATGGCTTGTAACGGAATAACACCAATTAATTCTGAACCGGTCACACGGATTCCGCGTTCGCGGGCACGGTCCACCACCTCGTCGAATGCCTGATGCATCGAAGTTTCGGTGATGTCAGTCAGGTTCATGGAAATTTGTGCGACACCATACTCTTTGATGTACCAGCCGATAGCCCGAACTTTTTTTAAGGTTCCGGGAATGCGCAAAGGTTCTCCGTGTTCGTCATTTACAATTTTGCCGGTCACCGGATCGCCTTCGCGAACCATACGACCAGCTTCCCGAACATCGAAAGCAATGGAATTCGCCCGTCGCACCGAGGTGGTATTCAGGTTGACGTTGTAGGCAATCAGGAAATTACGCGCTCCAACAGCTGTTGCACCCGATTTTTCATTCAGCAAATCCGGACCAAAATCGGGTTTCCATTCCGGGTTCTGAAGTTTTTCCTTCAAGCCTTCGTATTCGCCTGCACGGCAATTAGCCAGACTCCTGCGTTCTTCGGTTGCAGCTGCGAATTCGTAGCAATACACCGAAATTCCCAGCTCCTCACCTATTCGCTTGGCCAGTTTTCGAGCATAAAGTACCGTTTCTTCCATTGAAATATTGGCAATTGGGACCAACGGACAAACATCAGTCGCTCCAAATCGCGGATGCTCTCCTTTATGTTTGCTCATATCGATGAGTTGAGCTGCCATTTTTGCTCCCTGAAAAGCCGCTTCAATCACCTTTTCCGGCTCACCGACAAAAGTTACAACGGTTCGGTTGGTAGCCTTGCCTGGATCAATATTCAGGAGTTTAATTCCATCAATTTGTTGAATTGCATCGGTAATTTGCCGGATTATTTTGTCGTCCCTTCCTTCCGAAAAATTGGGAACACATTCGATTAGTTGTTTCATATTTTTAAGTTAAGCCCCCTCTAAATCTCCCCAAAAGGGTGATAATTAAGGTGGCGCATATTCATGACATTTTCTTTTCCCATTCAATAATTTTCATAACGTTTTTTTATCCCCCTCCTTCGGAGGGCTTAGGGGTTGCTCTTCTCTCACTGTATTTCGCCGTTTAATATTACTGTTTCAATCAGGTTTGATCCGAACGAATACGGAATAACGGCATACGACGAAATTTCTTTGGTAATGAACAGGTTGGCAACTTTTCCCTTGGCAATGCTGCCGTAACTTTCGCTGATTCCCATGGCATATGCAGAATTGATGGTGGTAGCATGAATTGTTTCCTCAGGGGTCATGCCGTATTTCAGGCAAGCCAAAGATTGAATAAAATTCATATTCCCGGAAGGTGATGAACCCGGATTGTAATCGGAAGCCAAGGCCACCGGCAATCCTGCGTCTATCATTTTTCGCACTGGTGCCAGTTTCATATTTAGGAAAAAGGCTGCTCCGGGCAAGACGGTTGGCATGGTTTCGCTTCCAAGCAAATCAGCAATTTCCTTGTCATCCAGGAATTCCAGATGGTCAGCAGAAACTGCATTGTATTTTACTGCAACCTGAACTCCGCCCGAACTGGCCAACTCGTTGGCATGGACTTTCCCCTGCATTCCGTTTTTGATTCCGGCCATCAGTATTCGTTCAGCTTCTTCCATGGTAAAAAAACCTTTGTCGCAAAATACGTCCACATAATCTGCCAGTTCTTCGGAAGCAATCATCGGTAGCATTTCATTGATCAGCAAATTCATGTATTCTGCGCGTTTGTTGCGGTATTCCAAAGGAAAAGCATGTGCTAAAAAAGTTGATTTGATCATGAGTGGCGAATGCTGTTTCATCCGGTGAATCACGCGTAACATTTTCAATTCCGACAGGGTGGTCAGGCCGTAACCACTTTTAATTTCAACAGCCCCGGTTCCCAATAAACCAATTTCTTCAACCCGAACCATCGCCTGATCGAATAATTCATCTTCAGACATCTCCTGCAAAAGGTTAGCAGAATTAAGGATTCCACCACCATTGATAGCTATTTCTTCATAAGTCCGGCCTTTGATCCGTTCAACAAATTCATTTTCGCGGGTGGTGGCAAAAACCAGGTGCGTGTGAGAATCGCAATAACTTGGGAAAACCATTTTTCCGCAACAATCGATTTCCATGACCTGGTCGTCGGCTTCAAATTCAGATTCGAAGAGCTTATCCATCGGACCAAAATCCTTGATCTGCTCATCCTGAACGATCAGAAACGCATTTTTAACCGTCTGAACTTCAGACATTGACTTCCCTGCCACCCAAAGTCTGCTCTTGGGATCGACCTGAACAAGTTCTTTTATATTTTGGAGTATCAGTCTCATATATCTGTTTTTAAACTTGAAAAAATCCGATCACAATTAAAGAAAGTCATTGCTGGTTTTTCATGCAATTGATCATGAATCCAATTGATTTTTTTCTACTATCAAAAGTATTTCAAAACTAAGGTACATTGAAGTAACGAGTTTTACACCACGATCAGGCCGTTAATTCACATTGATTAGCTATTTTGAAGCAGGTTCATACCGATATGAATCCAAAAACAAAAAACCTCACCATTCTTTACGAATGAGAGGTTTTTAACTCACAGTGTACCCCGGTTGGGATTCGAACCCAAGACCTACGGCTTAGAAGGCCGTTGCTCTATCCAGCTGAGCTACCGAGGCATCCTTTTTAGCGGTTGCAAATATAGGAAATTAAGCCAACGGATAGCCTTGATTTTTGAAAATTTATTCCGATACCAGGAATCAATCCAATTTGAGTTGAAATAGCGGATTCATTGAACTGATCAAATCAATTCGATCTTGTTTTCCTTGCAGATTGCTTTCATCTCATCAGGCCAGATGCTTGACTGGATCTCGCCAATATGGGCCTTCCGAAGGAAATACATGCACAGGCGCGATTGGCCAATACCGCCGCCAACTGAGAGCGGAAGCTCATC
>JBAWZG010000332.1:0-3676 GCA_037143155.1 Bacteroidia bacterium | reverse complement strand
ATTTCCGCATCCAGGGAAAAGGGAAATTAATCATTCAATCTATCCGCATTTATAATAAGGCAGATATCGTATTGCGAAAATTTGAGAAAGGAATTGTAATTGTAAACCCTTCATTGATAATTCAGGAAGTTGATTGTAGTTCAACAGGATTAGATTTAAAAAAAGTTACAATTCCTGCTGTTGATGCAATCTTCTTGAATAAATAATACAAGAAGAGTAAATTGTTTCTAGCAAGAATTATACATCGAATGAATTTAGCATGAAAAACGCATTTATATTATTGGTAATTTCAGTACTTCTGTTTGCAGAGAATGTAATGTCAACACCTAATGCAAGTGTAAACTCTGAATTAAATGTGAAGCGTAGCTTCACCATGTCTAAGTTGCGAAGCATTATTGCCGAAGGGCTCGTAGATGACAATCCTAAAATTATTATTCCACCCGGAATTTACAGGGGAAATCCTGAGGACGGAAAAGATGCTCATATTGTTATTAGAGATGCAAAGAACTGCCAAATTATTGCTAATGGTGTGATAATGATTTGTACTTCTATGGAAAGAGCAATTACTATAAATAATAGTCGTAATGTTGAATTGCAGGGTATAACGATTGACTATGATCCCTTACCTTTTACACAGGGGGATATCGTTGCTATCGATTCAATTAATGGTTGGCTGGATGTACGCATTCATGCCGGTTATCCGGTGAGAGCACAGGCACGCATCGATATTGTGGATCGTCAGACCCGGTATCGTCGGATGGGGAAGCCATTTATGTGGCAAAGCTCGGCCAAAGTCATCGATAAAGATGTGGTTCGTGTCACTAACCGTGAGGCAGCCAAATTTGCACGTGTAGGTGACTTGGCTTCGATGAGTATGGACTTACCTCCTCACACCCCTCATACTATCAGCGTTGAAACATCTGAGCGGGTCACCCTACGTGGGGTCACGGTTTATGCCTCCAACTGTATGGGGTTTGTACTGTCGGGTGGAGCGGGAGATCATCGCATCGAAGGGTGTCGCATTGTGCCTGGTCCAATGCCTGTTGGTGCTACAGAGCCACGTTTACTGAGTACAAATGCTGATGCAATCCTTACTAGTTCTTTGGGAAAAGGTGTTTTAACTGAAAATTGCGAGATTCGTGATGCTGGTGATGATACCTGGAGTGTACAATCCGACGACTATCGCATTTTAGGGATACATGGAACCACGATCCTACTTGGTCGTAGAGGACGTTCACCTATAACAGTCGGGTCACGTATTAAAAGTGGTCTTGATTCACCAGAGTATAGCGTTACCTCGATGCGTTCAGTACGCTTTGATGACGCAGATATTGACGCTGCCGTAAAGGAGCAAATCATTGCCTCTAAATCGGGCTATTGGCATCTTTTCGAACATCCCGATAAAAGTTGGATCACCGAGCTTGAACTCGATTCTGTTCCCCAATGGAAAGTTGGGGAGTCGGTAATTGATATCGATCATCAAGGGAATGGGTTTGTGTTTCGCAACAATCGAATCCGAAGTTCCGGACGGATACTCATCAAAGCCTCAGGTCTGATTGAAGGGAACGATATTGATCAATCCCAAGGTATTATCATACGACCTGAAATTACAGCTCCCGGGGCTATTGGTGTTGGCGAAGTGATTGTTCGTAGAAATATCATTAAGGAATCGCACCATCGCACCCCCTCATCTAATCGTATGCAAGCTGGAGCCATTTGTGTAGCGGCTGAAGGACAAAAGAATACTCCTCGTCCAGATAAATGTTTTGGCAGAATTATAATTGAGGGCAATACCATTGTTGGCGGCAATGGTATTGCCATAGCCGTTTCATCCACCAAGGAAGTTGTGATACGCACCAACCATATTATTTCTCCACAACAATGCTCACCTAGCCAAGATGGGAAACAATTTGGAATAGACAATCATGCAATTTGTTGGCTCGCTAACTGCAACAAGGTTTCTTTTTCGAATAATGTGGTGACAAATCCAGGTAGTTACCTTAGCATTCCATTGGTATTGGGACCAAAGGTAGAATTTGTTGAAGGTGTTTTTCCTACTAAAACAGAAACACAGAAAATTCAACTAAAATAATCTTCAGGAAAATATACATTGAAATGAAAAAACGCATAATTCTTTGGATATTTCTGATAGTTCTCTTTTGTGATTTTAATAATATGGTTCTTTTCGCTAGCATTCGGACGAATTGTTTAATAAATTCCTACTGGAAGTATAAGGAAGGAACAATGCCAAACGCCTATTCAATTTGGTTGAATGACAGTTCGTGGCAAACTGTCCAACTTCCGCACGATGCTTCAATTAGCAAATCATTCACCAAAGAAAATTCCACGTCGGATAATGGTTGGTTACCTTTTGGTGAGGGTTGGTACAGAAAAGACATTGTCATTACATCTGATGCCAAAGGTAAAAAAGTTTCTATTGATTTCGATGGTGTGTACAGAGCCTCAGAAGTGTGGTTTAACGGAGTGTATCTGGGCAAAAATCTGAATGGATATTGTGGTTTTGAATACGATGTAACACCTTTCGTGAAATACGGCGAAAAGAACAAAATTGCTGTAAAATACAACAATACGACCAAAGGTACATCGCGTTGGTACACCGGTGAAGGCATTTACCGTGACGTGTGGATAAAGATTACCGACAAGCTGAATATTCCGCAATTCGGGACATATATTACAACACCCAAAATCACGGAAAAATCGGCATTGGTAAATATCGAGACGAATGTCGTAAACAGTTACGATGAACGAAAATTGTGTTTGTTGGTCACTGAAATTATCGACCCTGCCGGTAAAAAAGTGACTGACACGAAATCGTACGTTCCCATTAGTTCGACAGAGAATTTTCTATTCAAACAGGAAATTGAGGTTCCGAAACCACTGCTCTGGTCGTGTGAAGAACCCAATCTTTACAAAGCTATTTCCAAAGTTTACGACAATAATGTTCAGGTTGATGAATACGAAACAACTTTTGGAATAAGGGAAATCAGAATGACCCCCGATAAAGGTTTATTATTGAACGGCAAAAAAATAGTAGCTATGGGTGGAGATATTCACCACGATTTGGGTTGCCTGGGAAGTGCAGCGTTGGCAAAAGGATATGAACACAGATTAGCATTACTCAAGAAAATGGGGTGTAATTCAGTTCGGTTAAGCCATAATCCACACGCACCGGTGTTACTTGATGTTGCCGATAGAATGGGAATGTTAGTGTATGATGAAGCCTATGATAAATGGGGTTCACAGTATTATGGCGGCGAAGCAACTTTCGAAGATAGTTGGAAAAAAGACCTAAGCTATTTGATTAAACGGGACAGGAATCATCCTTCAGTGTATATTTGGAGCATGGGGAATGAAACAGCTCAACAAATTAGAAATTGGGATAAAAAGACGGAAACTCCTGCTACTGTGAGCGATTATGGTGTAGGAATTTACAAGCGAATGGTCGATTTCACTCATGGTTTAGACCCAAGCAGAAAAGTGACGGTGGCACTTTTTCCGGCAAGAGAAAAAGCAATCATGGAATGGAATCATTGGGCTGACTATGACACCTTCAAGAATTCACTTCCTGCCGAAATGGCCTTTTATGGCGATGTAGTTGGCTGGAATTATACCGAAAATATGTTCAAGCAAGACCATGAGAAATTTCCACAACTGA
>JBAWZG010000331.1:0-3686 GCA_037143155.1 Bacteroidia bacterium | reverse complement strand
GCGGCGAGCCATGTCGCCACTGGTTTTCTTGATTTCGTCAATTAGTTTTTGCATGTATTTTTTTAATTTGAATCATTTTATTTTCCAAAAACCGCCACTTCGTTTCCGTTCATATGCCGGACAGTTAATACACCACCCGTTTGAAGCGGCTTCCAACTCCAGCCTTCTTCGTTGCACTTTGCAATGGCGCTGTTGATGGCTTTTGTGTTAATGGTAGCGTTATCAGCTTTAGCTCCAAAATCAAGGATTTGATATTCTTTTGCCTGAAGTTTTTGAGGACTAGCCAGGCAGTAAAGAATTACGGAAAGGATAACCAACAATTTACGTGTTTTCATATTGTAAATTTTTAAAAGGTTCATTGCGCTATTTTTCAAGTCTGACTGTTTGTTTCCCGGCTTTCAGGCTGATTTTCTGAGTGCCCCAAATGAAGCTGGCCTGAATATCTTTTGGAATGACAACCGTTCCTACAACTTTTTTATCCACTTTCCTCAGGTCAAGTTCAATGTTCCCAAGCGGATGCGGATAAACTGCTTTGATTGAAGTCAGTTCTCCGAATGCTGGTGCTATTTCAACCGTTTTATGTCCTGCTGAGGTAGGTTTTATCCCACAAATGGTCCTGAAGAAAAAATAGTCAGGCACGGTACTCCAGGGATGACATTCCGATCGCTGGTTTTCTTCGCCCCATTCCAACGGAACTTCGGCAAAAGTGCTCATACCTCGCTCTTTCATCAATGCCCATTCCGAAAGCTCAGGCAGAAATTGTTCCTGAAGTCCGGTTTTGTTCATGGCTTCGAACAGGTACAGATGAAGGAATAAATCGACCTGGCCGAACCAATCTTTGGGTTCCAGTAATTTTGCCATCAGCTGTTTGGCTTCCTCGCCAGTAGTCGCTTCTGCCAGGATGGCCAGGATATTGGTAATCTGACTTACCTGCTTATTGTCAGGCGATTCGGTATAGAAACCATCTGCGTTTTTGCATAACTGGTTGACTGCTTTGCAAATCTGATCGGCCCGGTTTCGGTATTCGGCAGCCTGAGAAGTTTTGCCCAGATACTCAAAAATACCGGTTGCATGGCGAAGAGTATAAGCATAGTGCAAGGTGTATAGAGTGCAGTTTCCTTCGTAAATGGTAGATGGCTCGCCGTTTTTATAATGTCGTGGCCAGGCCAGGGCACCCCACCAGTCCATCTTTCCCATCAGTCCGTTGGGCTGCATTTTTTGTTCGAACCAATGCAGCACGTTGCCGATTCCCAGTTCAAACTGTGCAATAAATTCTTTGTCGTCTTTCCACATCATATAATCGTGTACCTGATCAATCCAGATTAGTGAATACGAAGGAATAATCAGATGAAAAGGGTTGGGATAGCAGGCGTAAGTCAAACCTTCAGGAATACGAGACTGATCGAACTGAATAAGTGCATTTCGCGTTAACCGGTCGTCGCCAGAAAGCGTGAGCAGCGTCAAGTTGTGAACCCTCGAATCGCCGGTGTATTGCATTTGTTCATAGGCCGCGTCCGATAACAGCATATCCTGTGCGCAAATGCTGACCGTCCGCCAGCCGGCATCCATCATCCAACCGGTCAATGGCGAATCGCTTTCGAAAACGGCCTTCCGCTCAATCGGTGCATTGCAGGAAACATGGTAGTAGTTTTCGATGACAAGAGGCGAATTCCTGGTTTGAATATCGAGCTGAATGTACCGAAATGCCCGAAGATAAGTCGGTTTGAACATACGGTTTTTTCCACCATCCGGAATAAACACATCCTTTATCCCGACCATGTATTTGCCTTCGATCTGACTGCGGTTTCCTTTGGGGGCGTGGTTTTTTACGATCAGATTCTCTGCGTACATGGCCTGGATCCGGGCATCTTTTCCTCCTGAAACCAACATTTCAGGATATCCCATGGTTTCCACCGCCTGATCGATCAGGATGCTTACTTTTTTATTTGCCGGAATGGTGAGGCTTTCTGTTCCTTTCAGAAAATCTTCTTTCACTTCCATTCCGGAAAAGCGGCGGATTCCGGCAAACAACACTTTTTCTTCTTTCAGAATTCCTGTCCGTCGCGGGATCAGTAGTTTTCCACCACCATATAAAATTCCTCCGGCAAATTGTTCATCACGACCTCCGGCAATGTCGCACCATTTGGCCGGAAGCCATTTCGAATCGTCGTAGGCTGTGGTTTCCCATCCCCATGGATATTTGTCGGCCCGGATACTGTCGGTTGGATTGCCCACATACAAGCCAAAATCGATGGTATTGCGGTCGGTCATCCATTCAACTATTTTTGGAGAATAGGCTTCGTTGTGAAAACATTTCCAGCTACCGCCGGAAGTGTTCACCATTTTTTCTGACTCGGAGTCGCCCTGTAAAATGAATGATGTCATTTGTGAAAAGTAGGTAAACGAGCGTTTTGGCCCCCAGTTCACCACTTCAGCGGCAATGGTATTTTTCCCGGATTGCAGGGTTCCGGCAATATCCAGCGTTTCGAAAAACCAGTGCGAAAGGTCTCCGCGTGCCGGTCCGCGGGTAATGTATTTCCCGTTTACAAACAGGCGGTAATGGTTGTCGGCCGAAAGATGGATGATAAATTTCTCCGGCTTCTTCGGAAGTTCAAAATTCTTCCGGAACAGAATCACGGCATGAGCCTGTGGTTCAGCCGTTGGATGCATGATCCATTGCGCGGTCCAGTTGACGGGTTGTGCAAAAGTCGAGAAGGATAGAAAAGGAATCAGAATTAAAGCCCCTTTCACGTTCCCCCAAATGGAGGCAAGCCTGAGGTATCCGTTTGCAGTATTCTTTATTTTTCTCATCGATGATTTAAGTTTGAATTTTAGCGAACATTTAGTTTAACAGCTTTTTAAAGAAAGTGGGCCTTATTCAAACAACGATTCATCCAACGGACAATTGAAATTGGCGGCAATGGCACGTAATTGGACATCGCTCAAAGTTTGTTTAGCACCACCGGCTGCCATAACCCGAAGACAGATTTCTGAAGCCTTTTCGGCTACATCAATGCGGCCAAAAGCTTCGTCGAGGTTACGGCCGCACCCGCAAATACCGTGAAACTGCCAAACTGCGAGGTTTCGGCGCGACATGGCATCGGCGGTGGCCTTTCCCAGATCCATGCTTCCGGCCATTACCCAAGGTAGAAACTCAATTCCCTGCGGAAAGACCACCACGCATTCAGCATGACTTTGCCAAAGCAACTTGCTCAGACTTTTGGTGTCGAGGTTTGCAACTGCATAAGTCAGTGCGATCACGCTGTTTGGATGGGTGTGAATAAAGGCAAAGGATTGATTGTTCGATTTTGCCTTGATGCGGCAGTGCGACAACAAATGTGACGGAAGCTCTGAAGTAGGCGCTCCAACCGGTTCGTAGCCCCAAAGCAATTGCCAGGCTTCTCCCAGCTCATCAATTTCGATTACCCCGATATTTTTTTCAGGAAAGACTTCGATGTTGCGCAAAAAGCGTCCTGTTCCGGTCACCATAAACCGTTCTCCGGCAATTTCAGGCATGACCATGGGCAATTTAACCCAGTTTGATTTCGGTGGTAAACCATTGAAATACTTGTAGTTTTCGTTGTTCAGCCGCAGACTGATGTTTCCGCCATTCGATTCGGCCCAGCCCCGACGAGCCATGTCGCCACTGGTTTTCTTGATTTCGTCAATTAGTTTTTGCATGGATT
>JBAWZG010000330.1:0-3702 GCA_037143155.1 Bacteroidia bacterium | reverse complement strand
CCGGGATTATCCCGAAGATTTGCAAATCCCGAATCATCCAATATTAGTTGGCTCCGGGAGTTCATTTTTAAAGCTGCCCATCCCCAAATGCTTCTCACACTTATTTTAGGGCCACTCACCATGGAAATGTACCTTTTCCTTCCGTAATTTTGCACGTAAAAGTTCGGGATAATATTTCTTTCTCTAATGAAGGCCATGCCCAAGCACCCCATAATGATGATAGGGATTTCCCTAATCATCATTATGGAGGTATTAAAGTATGGGCGAAATATTTTTATCAGAACTCATCGAACGGACGAAAGACTCCATCCGTTCATATGAGCATAGCCAATCAACGATGTATCAGTACCAGCTGGCCTGGAACGAATTGGCCGGTTATTTCATTCAAAACAATCAGGTTGTTTTTTCAAAACACCTCGCACAACAATTTGTTCTTGAGTCGAAGGCAAAATTGGATGGGGGAAATCTAAAAAAATGGCGATACAAGTTAATTCGCTTCACCGTTCGCATGTTAATTGAATTTTCTGAGAATGGCCATTTTGCATGGAAATATCAAAAACGTGCGCCCGAAACATATTTACACCAACCAGTTTACATTCTCTTGCTGAATGATTACCTCGATTGCCTCAGGAAGGAGAATAAAGGGGACCGCACAATCCAATTCTATGAAATCGCAGCAAGGCAGTTTTTAGAATTCCTGGAACAGAAGAAAATCAAGGCGATTGCGGAAGCTCGGTTAATGGATGTCAGTCTCTTTATCCCCTTTATTTCAAAACAATACCAGCCAACCAGCATGAGAACCGTATTGTCAGCTCTTCGGTCCTTCCTAAGATTTGTCGAAAGCAAGCATCTTACCGAATTTTGTTTAAGCAATGCTATTCCTGGCAGTTTCGGAAGAAAGACGATTATTGTCCCAACAATAACGCCCGAAGAAGAACAGAAACTTCTCCTTTCAGCCGATGATACAACTCCTTCGGGAAAACGCAATTACGCCATGATGTTACTTGCGCTCAGAACTGGTCTGAGATCTATCGATATCGCAAGCCTGAAACTGAGCGATGTTCATTGGAAAAGAAATACCATTGAAATCGTACAAGCTAAAACAGGTAACCCCCTTGTTCTCCCTTTGCTAACCGATGTAGGAAACGCCATTGCTGATTACATTCTTAACGGGAGACCGGTTTCCCAAGAGTCCAATATTTTTCTACGCAGCCAGGCACCCTATCAAAAACTGTCTGGACGCTCTAATTGTTATGAGATCAGTTGCAAAATGATGAAAGAAGCAGGTATCCGGCAAGGTAAAAAAGATCCGAAGGGATTTCACTGTCTTCGCCATTCTTTAGCAGCGCACCTGCTTGCCGCAGAAATACCGCTTCCGTTAATTTCCAGTATCCTGGGCCATCAAGATAAGGATTCCACCAAGATCTATTTATCGACAGACCTGGTACATCTGCGCGCCTGCGCACTAAGTTTATCGGGAATTGAAGTCACAAAGGATGAATTGCTATGAATGTGCCTGTCTCTGGAAACTTCAAAACCTATATTGAAGGCCTTACTGAAGAGAAAAAATCGATTGGTTTCCCTTACGATACATCTGCCCGGATATTAAAAACATTTAGCGTTTTCTGCATGGATCAATATCCACTTGAAACAACGCTTACCAAAGAAATGGCCATGCGTTGGGCAGAAAGAAGGCCGGACGAACATGCAAATGGGCTTTTACGTCGGATCACCCCGGTGCGGCAGTTGGCAAAGTACATGAACAGGATTGGCATTGAAGCTTATATCATCCCGCAAGGGATCCCAGGAAAGCAGATCAGATATGTTCCTCACATCTATACGGATCAGGAGCTTCAGGCATTTTTTGCCGTGGTTGATCAGTGTGCAGTTAGCCCTTATAGTCCTGCCAGACATTTAATAATCCCAGTATTTTTCCGGTTGTTGTATTGTTGCGGATTGCGATCATCGGAAGCCAGATTGTTAAATGTTGAAGACGTTGATTTGGAAGCCGGAAAGCTGACGATCCGGCAGTCAAAGGGAAATAAGGACCGCAACGTCATGATGTCTGAAGAAGTATTAAATTTATGCCGTAATTACCATTCGAAAGTCAGCCGGATTATTTTTAACCGGATCGGATTCTTCCCTAATCAATGCGGCAAACATTATAACGTCGGCATGGTCGACTACTGGTTTCATCTTTTTTGGAATAAATCAGGGATCACAAACATGAGCAGCGGAAATCCGCCCCGTGTGCACGATTTCCGACATACCTTTGCTGTAAAGCGTTTAAACCTTTGGATACAGGAGGGAAAAGATCTCAATGCATATTTACCGTATTTGTGCATGTATCTTGGGCATGCTCATCTAACGGAAACCGACTACTACCTGCATTTTGTACCCGAATTCTTCCCGTTGTTCAAGCAAAAGACCCTGGAAAAATGCGCAAACCTGATCCCGGATGTGAATTATGAAGCGTGATGACAGCTTTTTTAAGCATGTTAGGGGATTCTTGACCGTTTTTCTTCCGAAAAACAAGTGCTACAGTAATAATACGATAAAAGCCTATCGTGACACAATCAATCTTTTCCGAAAATTCTTGTTGGATGAAAAGGCTATGCCCTTTACCAGCATAATGTTTGACAGGATAAACCATGACGTGATCTATGAATTCCTGGCATGGCTTCAAAACACAAGGGGCTGTGAAGCAACAACAAAAAACCATCGCCTGGCAGCATTGAAATCCTTTTTTCATTATTGCGCGATGGAAGATCCTGCGCTTATGGCAATCTATGTGGATATTCAAAGGGTAACCTCGCAAAGGGTGAGTAGGAATCGGGTTGAATATATGTCAGAAACAGCCTTGAAGACCATGTTTGCGCAACCAGACATTCATACCCGCTGTGGCATGCGAGATCGATTTTTTATGATCCTATTGTATGATGCTGGGGCACGGATTCAGGAAATCCTGGATTTGAAATTGAAGGATTTCCACCTAAATGACCAACCCGCTTGCCTTTACCTCACAGGAAAAGGGAATAAAACACGCCCCGTCCCGTTAATGGATAAAACAATTGCACATTTTCAGGAGTACACAAAAACATTCCATTCAGATGGTCTCCTGAAAAATGACCAATATCTTTTTTATACCCAGATTAAAGGGCTGAAGGGCAAAATGTCTGATGATAATGTTTCTTGTTTTCTTAAGCGGTATGCAGAATCTGCCCACCGGGTGTGTTCGGATGTGCCGCTACGAATGCATGCGCATCTGTTTCGCCATACCAGAGCGATGCACTTGTACCGGGCAGGCATCCCTCTTTCTTATATCAAAGATTTCCTTGGCCATGTCAGCATCAACACAACGGATATTTACGCTTCAGCAGATACAGCCATGATGAAAGCCGCCCTGGAAAAAGTTGAAAATCGGGATGTTGGACAGGTTTCCAAAGAAGTACCTATATGGCAGGATAATGAGGAGTTGATCTTAAAACTGTGTGGATTGAAGTGAGGATTCGCCAATCGTAAATTTATTATCCCGAAGTTTTTTGAAGAAAATCGCCTTATCCCCACTCTTACAGGGTTTTATCTGTTTATTCGGGATTTACAAATCTTCGGGATAATCCCGGTTATCCCGAACTCGGAATAATCGCGACAAAGCCAAAGTGGAAGTGGGCGTGCAGGTGGTGGAGCGCTGGATCATGGCCG
>JBAWZG010000329.1:0-3703 GCA_037143155.1 Bacteroidia bacterium | reverse complement strand
TTTTTCCATCGAGGCTAAAGAAGAAATTGGCGATATCAACCTTTTCCCTGAAGTCGCATTCAATTTTCAGGTAAACCTTGTTTTGCAAAAGTGGTACACTTTCTAATTCAACGGGTTTGTCGGTTTTGTTGCTCACCATGAATACCTGTTTCTGCCCGTTTACGATTTTAACACCTACCTGTCCAAACTTTCGCTGGAAGGCGGTTAATCCGGCAAAATCACCATCCTTCATTCCTGAAGTTTCGATCAGTGTTGAGCCTGAACATTGAGGACCAAAAGTACGCTGGGTCAGGGTGTTTCTTGATTTTACGAATAGAGTATCTATCCTTCCGGTCTTCAGGCGCAGATAACCTTTGCGTTCGGTAACCGACCAAAGACTGTTATCCGGATTGTGGTTCCACTGCCAAACCAATGGCAATGCAGGTTCGCCTTTTTTTCGTGTAAACTCATCGTTATTCACAATTCCAGGAATCAAACCTTTGCTGGCGGGCAAATCAAGCGTTTCAGGAACCTTTCCGTCAACTCCAATTACAGGCCATCCATTTTCCCATTTCATTGGTACGAGATATGGAATTCGGCCAACTGATCCGTGATCCTGAAACAAGTAAGCAAACCACCGGCCATCCGGGGTATCAATGATTCCTCCCTGTGCTACGCCCTGATCCTGAAGTGCAATACGACCTTCCCATGGTCCTAAAAGATTGTCGGCACGATGAACAGTTACAGTTCGCATGCCTCCTCGGGGCCATACAATGTTGAAGAGATAATATTTGTCATTCACTTTGAAAAGCTGAGAACCTTCAGCGCCCAGCATGATTTTATCTCCGGCAGGAGCACTGGCGTTTTCAATTAGAACCTGATTGATACCACCTTCTTTCACACCAGTCAAATCATCTTTCAGTTCTACGATTTTCAGTTTTCCATTTCCTGTAATCAGGTAGGTATGTCCATTGTCAAAAACTAACGAACAGTCGTGGAATCCAGGTGTAAATTCAGTAACCGTCCATGGACCTTTTTCAATGTCCCTGGTTTTATAAATGTAGGTCTTGTTCGTGGTCTGAGCGTAAGTTTCAACGAAATAGAACCCATTGTAATAGCGGATACTGCTTGCCCACGAGCCCCTTCCGTAGTTACTTTTTCCATTTACCAGATTCAGTTCATCGGTGTCTCCCAGCGAATTGCTGGCATAATTCACCAATTGCCAGTTCACCAAATCCTTCGATTTCATGATTGGCACACCCGGACTCATGTGCATCGTGGTACTGCTCATGTAATAGGTGTCGCCCACACGAATCATCGACATATCGGGCACGTCGGCGTAAATGATCGGGTTATGAGCAGAATTTGTCTGTGCAAAGACGGTATTGCAGCAAAAGATCAACCCGAAAATGAAACTTAAATAAGGTATTTTCATTTATTTCTTTGTTTTTATTCTGATCACTGTCAGCGACATTGCCGGAACTGAGTAATCGAGAGATTTACCAATTTTTATTACTGAATTAACGGGAAGTATATTTTGAGTATTCCCAAATGTATTCTCAGCATCAGGACTTCCTGCCAAAACTGACTGTTCACCTTCTGCCGCAATTTTGCCGAACTTAGCCAGATTGATTTTCATTGGTTTGACTGAATTTCCGTAATTCACCAGTTTCAGGATAATATCGCCGGTTTTTGAATCCTGAACGCAGGATGCAGCAAGGTTGCTATCCTTTTCATCTTTTGTGATTACCTTATCGAAATAGTAATCGCCCCGATTAGCAGAGAACATTTTCTGTATGAAATAATTCGTTGTCGGACAAATCACAGTGTTGTCGAAAAAGATCATATCAATTTTCCATTGGGTGAAATTCTTTTTGGCCAGCAAAGGCGCGTAGGAAGCCATCCTGACCACATCGCCGTTGCGTTCGAGCGAAGTCATGTAGGCCGCTTCGGCAATGGCGTTGCGCATTTTATTTCCCCACGAGGCATATTCGCCCAGATAAACTTCGGAAGCCTTTCGTTTATAGGAATCGTACCGATGTTGGTTCGATATGAACCATTCAGGGCTGGTATAATAATGCTCATCAACCACGGGAACTTTTTGGTCATCGGCAATTTTCCAGCCTTTGGTAAAGTCTTCACCGTCGGGCGCCGGACCAACTGTACCTACCACTGTAATTTCCGGATGTTTGGCTTTTACCGCATCAAAAATCATTTTGAAACGCTGTTCAAATTCCGGAGTCATTTTATCTTCGTTTCCGATTCCAACATATTGAAGTTTAAAGGATTCAGGATGTCCAGCGGCCGCACGTTTGGCACCCCAGGTTGAGGTCGCCGGTCCGTTTGCCCATTCAATCAAATCCAGTACTTCCCGAATGTAGTTCTGCATTTCATCCATCGGAACTGCATTTTGTCCAGTGCCGCCAATGCTCCAGGTAGCGCCCGAATTCTGGCAACTCACTGCAGCTGGTAAAACCGGAAGTGGTTTCGCACCAATATCTTCACAGAATTGGAAATATTCGAAATAGCCCAAACCTGCTGTTTGGTGATATCCCCAGATGTTCCGTTGTTCTTTCCGCTCCTGAACCGGTCCGATGGTGTTTTTCCAACGGTACATGTTTCCCAGTCCATCGCCATGAACAAGGCAACCTCCCGGAAACCGGATAAATCCGGGTTTTACATCAGCCAGCATTTGGGCAAGGTCGGCGCGCAATCCGTTGGTTCGGTTTTTAAAGGTTTTCTCCGGAAAGAGTGAAATCATATCCATTGCCAGTTTACCATTGGTTTTGGCCAGAATAACCAGCGATGCGGTATCGTTACTCGCTATGGCAGTTAATGTTGCGGTATATTTTTGCCAGTTCTTTGATGCAGTTGAAACAGTACCTGCTGCCAGAACTGTGCCTTTCCGGTTTTGCAAACTAATCGACAATTCAATCGGCGAATCGGACAATTGTTTGGCAAACATCGTAAAATTGTATTTTTCTCCGGCTTTAACCACGATTCCGTCAAATCCTGAATTTTTTAATCCCACACCCGATTCACCGACAAATTTCGTTTCATGCCCAACATGCTCGATGTCGAGAACCATATAATGCGGGTTATTGGGATGAACCGGAGCAGTGGTTTCAACGCTGATTCTTCCGTAGGAAAACCCCGGAGAAATGTATTCCCAATACGAAAAAGGGTTCCATTCGCGGCGTTCGGTCGGATTATACTCAAACGATCGGTTCTGTACCTGCTCTGCATACAATCCGCCGTCAGCCGAGTAGTTGATGTCCTCGAAAAACAAACCGAACAAATCGGAGCTGATTTTTTTGCCACCTTTTGCCGGTTGTGCCGTTAAGGCCATCGAAGTTGCAAGCGATAATCCCAGTATCAGGATTGATTTTATGGTTTTCATTCTTGATTGTTTGAAGCCCCCTCCAAACCTCCCCCGAAGGGTGAGGCTTAAAAAAGACGAAGTTTTCACGTCGTGCTTATATTCATTCTCTTGTGCGTCAATATTTTGTCATGAACGTTTCGTTTATTTATTTCTGAGCAATCTGATGTAATAAATCGCTCCGGCGGTACTTCCTGGAAGTGACTGAAATTTCACCCGGACATGGGTTTTCCCTTTTACCATCGATTCAGGAATAGAATAAACCACCTCTTTGAACATCGACTGATTCCATTTATTGGTGTTGTCTTCGGTCACTAATTTTTCATCATCGATGAATAGGTCAAA
>JBAWZG010000328.1:0-3716 GCA_037143155.1 Bacteroidia bacterium | reverse complement strand
TTCATTCTTATTAATCGGTCCCTGCGGATGGATGTTTTCAATCAACTCTCCTTTCATTCCCATCACATTAATTCTGACACTTTCATTAATCTCCCGGTTTGCGATTATTTTTATCTGACCTGAAGAAGGAACCGGAAATGCCTGAAAATAAGTGTTATCAACTTGTTTCAAATAAATATTTTCAGTCGGAATTTTGAATGTAAAGCTTGTCGTATCGGAGTATACATCAGTTCCATTGCTGTATGAATTTGACATGAAAATATACTGAGCACCCATTGTACCAATAAAATTAAAAATATATGGAACTGAAAAATCTTTCACAAAACTGGCAGCATCAAATGCTTTTGTCGTTTTGTTGAATCTAAGCAGGCTCATATTCAGCATGTTCGCAGGAGGAATAATATTTAACGCAGTGGTAGTCGTTTTGGTTATACCAGCACTGATGATGGGCGCATGAAAGTATCCGTGGTATTTAAGTGCTTTAAATTCATTGATCCTGATTAAATCATCGGTACTGTTTGAAATACCAGTAATGGTAAGTCGGACAAAGCGCATTTCAGTTGAAGGTATTATATTGGAATCATAATTTGAAATGATGTCAGTCCGCAAAGTTTTGTCAACAACCATGGTCCAGAAAGAACTGTCGGTAGAAGTTTCAATTTTATATTGAATACCCTTGGTTTTGGCATCTTTAAAAAATAATTCAAACTGATCGGTCTGCTGAATACTTCCAATATCAATGGTCAATGAGGATGGAAATCCCTTGAAAGTCCAGGATGAATACAAATCTCCATCGATGGCTGAGTTAACGTACATATTTATGCTGTTGTCGGCACTAATTGATTTCAACTTTTTCCGAAGTAAGATATTCTCGTCGAAAACTTTGGTGTATGTTTTACCGGTTAAGGCTGTGTACATGATTTCAGCTACAAAATGTGCACCGGCAATGTTTGGATGAATTCCGTCAGAAAGAAGGCTTGACTTGTCCAAGGTCGGTGTGTAACAATCGATAATTTTTACATTTTTATCAATTGAGACCTGATGAATAATCGGGATGATCTCATCATGAATGACTACATCGTTTATATCATACAATTTACTGAAAACCTTGAGCGGATAGCAAATGTAAATTTTCGGTTTTGATGCCAGGTGTGCAAAGGTGTCGATCATCGAAACGTAATCTTTGTAATAATCAGCTTTATAGGCCCAATTGTAGTATTTACTATCGTTTGTACCCAACATGATTACTACAATATTGGGATTGAATTTCAGTGCATCGGCAAATTTTTGCTCAGCCCAAATCGGAAAATCTCCCTTTTTGAGCATAGTTCTTCCACTCACTCCAAAATTCCCAATTTGCCAATCGGAAGTAAGCATATTGCCTAATTGTGCAGGATAAGCATAAAGTGTGGGGTTGGATAAGCCGCTTCCCGCAGTAATACTGTTGCCAATGAATGCAACTTTGGTAATACTTTGCTGTCCTGAAACATTTTGAATCAGCGTGATACAAAGGGATATTCCTAAAAGTATTTTAAAAGTTTTCATATCTGGAGTCTACTTCTACTTAAGTTTTCTGCTTCTTTTTCTTGGCAGCGGGGAAAAGGACGTTATTCAGGATTAGCCGGTAACCGGGTGAGTTGGGGTGCAAATTCAGGTCGGTTGCCGGATCACCAACAAAATGCTGGAAATCTTCCGGATCATGTCCTCCGTAATAAGTCCAGAATCCTTTACCCAATTCACCATGAATGTACCGCACTTCACCGGCAGCTTTGTTTTCGCCCATAATCAAAACATTTGATTTGACCAGTTTCTTATCGAAAGCAGTGGTTTGCCCCATAAAACCTTTGATCATATTCACATGGTTTTGGCAAAGCATGGTTGGTACCGGATCCCATTTGGCTGAGAACTGGAACAAAGTGAAATAATCCTGTTCCCGCGGTACTTTTCTGGAGGTTGAAACATCAATATCAGAAAATTTATATTCGTATGGATTCCGGTTGATGGTAAAATTTTGAAATGCCAGCGTATTATTGAAGTCCAGCTTTGAATTCATATCGGGATCAGCCGGATCACCATCGAACATCGATTCGCAAATATCGACTCCTTGTGCTGCCTGTGCAATATCGTAAGTATCGGTGGCTGCACACATGGCAAACAGAAAACCACCGTTACTGATGTATTGATGAATTTCGCGGGTGACCACTTTTTTCATTTCAGAAACCTTCATAAAACCCAGTTTCTGAGCGAGTTCCTTGTTGATCCGCACATCCTCCTGATACCATGGAACATGTTGGTATGCCTGAAAGAATTTTCCGAACTGCCCGGTAAAATCTTCATGGTGAAGGTGAAGCCAGTCGTAATCTTTCAGCTTTCCGTTAATGATTTCTTCGTCATAAACCACATCGAATTTGATTTCGGCATATTTCAAAACCAGGGTGACCGCATCGTCCCAGGGTTGTTTGTTGGGTGGAGAATAAACTGCGATGCGCGGAGCTTTATTTAAACTCACCGCATCCTGATTTAAGTCTTCACGGGCGATCTCGGTCAGTAAATTATTGGCCTGTCCATCGGCCAGAGTTTCAAAACTAACCCCACGAACTAAGCATTCGCTGGCAATGGCTTGCTGATGCTGAATCAGGAAACTTCCACCCCGGTAATTGAGCAGCCATTTGACTTCAATTCCCTGTTCAAGTGCCCAAAATGTTATTCCGTATGCTTTTAAATGATTGGTTTGCTTTTCGTCCATTGGGACTAAAATGAAGGCTGCGTTTGCTGTTTCGAAGAGCAAAAACAAGAATCCGGCGAAAAGCCATTTAACCCACCGATCAGAACGGAATATGCTCGCCTCCTGAATTTTCATACTGGCTGAATTTGTCGTTGTCGAACGAAGAATTGACAGGAATTGCTTGGGGCTTATTGCCGAAGGATTTGCCTGAATCTTCATTCATTTTTGATTGCATTTTTTGTCCGTAATTGCCACCTCCGATATCTTCAGGAATGATGTTTTCCATGTCAGAGAATTTAGCCAGATTCTTTTTAAACGACAGCCTGACGTCGTCGATTGCACCGTTTCTGTGTTTGGCAATAATGATTTCGGCCACGCCAATGAGGGAATTATTATTTTCATCTTCGGTAATTCCGTAGTATTCCGGACGGTGAATAAATAAGACAATATCGGCATCCTGCTCGATTGCACCCGATTCACGAAGGTCTGAAAGCTGTGGCCGTTTTCCTTCACGAGATTCAACCGAACGGTTCAACTGCGAAAGCGCGATAACCGGAATGTCCAGCTCCTTGGCGATGGCTTTGAGTGAGCGCGAAATCATACTTACTTCCTGTTCACGACTTCCACGGTTATCGGTACCTGCGGTCATCAACTGAAGGTAATCGACAATCACCAAACCAATGTTATGCTGCAATTTCAGACGGCGGCATTTGGCTCTGAATTCAAAAATTGACAAAGCAGGCGTGTCGTCGATGAACAATGGGGCATCATCCAAAATGGCAAGTTTCCGGTGAAAATGATCCCATTCCCAACCTTGCATCCGGCCATTTTTTATTTTTTCTGAACCCAATTCAGTTTCCGCAGAAATCAAACGGTTGACCAACTGCATCGATGACATTTCGAGTGAGAAAACAGCAACCGGAACTTTGTGTTCAACCGCCATGTTTCGAGCCATCGAAAGTACAAAAGCCGTTTTTCCCATCGACGGACG
>JBAWZG010000327.1:0-3734 GCA_037143155.1 Bacteroidia bacterium | reverse complement strand
CGAGAAAACAGGTTCAATCCATGGCTAAAATTAAAATTTTACTTTTGGCTGCCGGAAGCTCCTCTCGAATGGGGCAACCCAAACAGTTGCTTCCTTGGGGTGAACAATCACTTATCGAACATCAAATTCTTACTTTATTAAAAACTGACAATCCGGTAAATGTAGTTATCGGTTCAAATTCAGAAATTATCCTACCGTTTATTGAAAAATATCCGGTAAACATCTTTATTAATAAGGAATGGGAAAGTGGAATGGGCAGCTCCATTTCGTTTGGAATCCGTCAGATCATCCAAAAATTTCCGAATGCCAATGGGGTTTTAATCACGCTGCTTGACCAACCTTTGATTACAGCTTCCTATTTTCGAAAGATGCTTGGCTCCTTTCATCCGGATTCACAACAAATTCTGGTCTCACGCTCTTCTTCCGGTTGGACGGGTGTTCCAGTGCTTTTTGATCAATGCTATTTTAAGGAACTTGCCGAATTAAAAAACGACGAGGGCGCTAAAAAAATCATAAAGCGCCATGAAGAAAACGTAATCCTTTTAAATGGTGGTGAACTTTTGGATGACATGGACACTCCGGAAACCTATCAGCAATTATTGAATAAATACATTGATCAAAAGCCTGATATGAACTAAATTCATGACTTTTAAATCCAATGCAATTGTTTGAATTTCGTATTTTATCGTTTGTTTTTAGTTATTTTTCGAACACTTTCTGTTTGATATTTGTATCATCATTAAAAGCATAAAATCATGGAAACAAAATTGCAAAAACGTAAATTAGGAAACAGTGGTCTGGAAGTTTCAGCCATCGGGCTCGGCTGCATGGGTATGAGTTTTGGCTACGGAACTATTTCCGATGAAAAAGAAATGATTGCCCTGATTCGGTCGGCTGTTGAAAGCGGCGTTACCTTTTTTGATACCGCCGAAGTTTACGGCCCGTACATCAACGAAGAACTGGTTGGCAAAGCCCTCGAACCATTCAAAGGAAAGGTTGCGATTGCCACTAAATTCGGGTTTAATTTTCAGGATGGAGTAAATACCGGACTCAACAGCCGTCCGGAGAACATTAAGAAAGTAGCGGAGGAATCGCTCAAACGTCTACGGATTGAGGCCATTGATTTGTTCTACCAGCACCGTGTTGACCCAAACGTACCGATCGAAGATGTGGCTGGTGCAGTAAAAGATCTGATTCAGGAAGGAAAAGTGAAATATTTCGGACTTTCGGAAGCCGGGGTGCAGGTGATCCGCCGGGCTCATGCCGTGCAAGCGGTTACTGCATTGCAAAGCGAATATTCATTGTGGTGGCGAGAACCGGAAGAGGTAATCATTCCTACGCTCGAAGAATTGGGTATTGGCTTTGTGCCGTTTAGTCCGTTGGGCAAAGGTTTCCTGACTGGGAAAATGGACCAGAACACCACATTCGACTCGAAAGACTTCCGGAGTACTGTTCCACGTTTATCGCCCGAAAACCTGAAAGCCAACATGGCATTTGTTGATTTGGTCGCCGCATTTGCACAACGCAAAAATGTGACTCCGGCACAAATTGCATTGGCATGGGTACTTGCTCAAAAGCCTTGGTTTGTCCCAATTCCGGGGACTACAAAACTGCACCGTTTACACGAGAATCTCGGAGCTGCGGCAATCGAATTCACTGCCGAAGAACTTCAGGAAATCAACACGGCATCCTCAAAAATTGCAGTACAGGGCGAACGGTATTCAGTCGGAAATGCAAAAATGATCAACCGTTAATTCAATATTCTTTGGATTTCCGCTGCACTTCAAACGCAGCGGAAATATTTGAAAGACCTCAATTTTTATTTCAAATCGATCCTGTAATTTTTCCGCAGGCTGTTCGTATTCTGCCGATTGTCTCTGCCCTGCCAATCAATTCACAGATATCAAACAAGTCGGGGCCGCTGCTGCTGCCCACCAAAGCCAGTCGAATCGGAACCATCACCACACCAAAACCCCATTCTTTTTCAGTCATAAAAGCTGAAAACAATTCTTTGATGGATTCTGCTTTCCAATCCGAAATGGATTCAAAAAGTTCAGCAATTGATTCCAGTTTTTCGTTGGTGTCGGGTTTCCATTTCTTCTGGATGGTCTTTTCGTCGTAATTTTCAGGAGACTGAAAAAAGAAATGTCCCTGATCCCACAAATCCTTCACAAATTCACATCGTTCCTGAATCATTCCAACAATCTTTTCGAGTTGTTGGGTTTCAGGAGAAATGCCTTTTTCATTCAGCATCGGCAAAAACAATCCGGCCAATTCTGCTGGTGATTTCTGCTGCAAATAATGGCGGTTAAACCATTTGGCCTTCTCCGGATCGAAGCGGGCACCCGATTTGACAACCCTCGAAAGGTCAAAGATTTCGATCAGTTCATCCATCGAAAAGAATTCCTGTTCAGTTCCGGGGCTCCAGCCCAGTAAAGCCAGCATGTTGATGAATGCTTCAGGAAAATAACCATCTTCGCGATATCCTCTTGAAAATTCACCCGTTTCCGGATCTTTCCATAGAAGGGGAAAAACAGGGAATCCCATTTTATCACCATCCCGTTTGCTCAATTTTCCTTTTCCTTCAGGTTTCAGTATGAGCGGTAAATGAGAAAAGCGTGGGCGGTTTTCCTCAATACCCAGCGATTCGTATAATAAAATATGCAAAGGCATAGACGGGAGCCATTCTTCGCCACGGATAACGTGTGTAATCTGCATGAGGTGATCGTCGACTACATTGGCCAGATGATAGGTTGGCATGCCGTCGGATTTAAACAAAACCTTGTCGTCGAGCTGGTTGGTGTTGAATGACACCCGACCACGAATCAGATCTTCCTCAACGATATCGCGGTTTTCAGGCATTTTGAAACGAATCACATAGGATTGGCCACTTTGCAGCCTCTCCGAAACTTCTTCAGAAGAAAGCGTGAGGGAATTCTTTAATTGGTTCCGGGTATGCAAATCGTATGAAAACACCTCTTTCCGAAGTTCAAATTCTTTTCGTAATCCGTCCAGTTCTTCTGCTGAGTCGAAGGCATAATAGGCGAATCCGTTTTCAATCAGGGAATCAGCATATTTTTTATACATTGGTTTGCGCTCGCTTTGACGATAAGGTCCAAAATTGCCGCCAATACCAACACCTTCGTCAGGAACTAATCCGCACCATTTCAACGCTTCGATAATGTATTCTTCTGCCCCCGGCACAAACCGATTCTGATCGGTATCTTCGATACGCAACAAAAAGTCGCCTCCATGTTTTTTGGCAAATAAATAATTGAACAAAGCCGTCCGTACCCCACCCATGTGCAACGGGCCTGTTGGGCTTGGAGCAAACCGAACCCTCACTTTTCTTTCCATGATATTACTGATTATAATTTTGCCTCAAAGATAACATTTCTGAAGGTTGTGATTCTAATTGGCAAGCTATCCATTAAAATTCATTAATACGGATTGACACAATTCTGTTTCCGGCAGATTTTAACTAATTTTATGACAAGTCTTCCATTAAAAGCAATTGTAAATAACCATATATCGATATCTTTGCGGTCTGTTTTCCAATAATTACAATACTCCAATTCGCAGATGAAGAAATTAATAGTACTAATCACATTCATTCAGATATTTAATTCTGCAATGGTGAGGGCTGACGAAGGGATGTGGTTGCCTGCTTTGATTGAAAAGCTGAATATCAACCAAATGAAGAAAGAAGGATGTTTGCTGAATGCGGAGGATAT
>JBAWZG010000326.1:0-3749 GCA_037143155.1 Bacteroidia bacterium | reverse complement strand
TAAGTCAGCATCCTGAATTGGGTAAACAGGTATTCAGAGTCACTCTTCGCGGTGAAATCAAGTTGAGAAAGTGGCTGTCTGGTGCCGTCTTTCCATAACTCCAGGTTAGCCAATCCAAAACCTTTGACAGGTTCGCTAAACAGAACCGTGAAAGCGGTCCGGTGCTGAGAATCGTAACCGCCATCGGTCGAAGGAACAATATGGCTAATGAATGGTGCTGTCTGATCAATTTTCCAATCCACGCTTTGAGGCAACATTCCGTTGACCCCGTCGAGCGATTTGATATTTGGCAAATCAATGGTGAGCTTATATTTTCCATCATTCGACAGAAATGCCTGCAATCCGGAAATCTGGAATAATTTGCCATCAATATCCATTGGCGTAATTGTGACTGTTCCGGAAACCGGTTTTCCGTTTTTTGTCCAGGTAAACCGTTCAGGTAATAAGGTGGACTTGTCGATCGGAAGATTAAACCGAAGCAGCATATTATCGAAAGGTGCGCCCACATGATTGGCAGGCAAACCCAGGAATTCACTCACCGCCGGAATATCAATGAACTGGGTCCAGGTGGCTTGTTGGCCTAATAAACCTTTTGTTCCTGTCAGATTGCTGATCTGGTCGGCCTGAACAGTTAAAACATAATAGCCATTTCCAACCGATTTGGTTGTAAGATCAATTTTGTAGGTTACAGAATCGAGTTGTGCAACAGTTACCGTATTGTCCATCACATCGGCACCACCCTGAATGCGCAAAACCATATCCTGATAATTGAAGGTTGCCGGATCAATTGGATGCTGGAAAACCACGTTCACCGAAGTAACCGGCGAGGTTACCGCTGATGCAGGAACATTATCAAATCGAACAATCTGCGGATAATTCTGGTCTTTTGGAGTAAACCGGATCAGGTATTTTTGAGGTGTTGCCGCTGCAAATACATCCAGAAAATGCATCATATTTTCGTACACAGGTTCTTTACTATCAGGTAAAGTGACAAAAGTTTGCCAGACATTATCCAAAGGAATTACCTGCCCGTCATCTTCACGGGTTACACTGACGATTTTATACAGGCCATTTCCGGGATCGCTGAATTTGATGTAGTTCCAACCAATCTGCTTGGGTGTAACCTGCAATTCAATTTCATGGTTTCCGGAGGCAATATTTCCGGAAGTGCTTTGAGAAACAGCCGGATAAACATCCAGTGTTCCGCCGTTCGATAAGTAAATGATATCAGGAAACTCCAGGGCATCCTGAACTTCGTTCACGAGAAAGTCGTTGATTCCATCTTCAACTCCGGAATAAACCCGCACACCTTTGATCAGTTCGTGCAAGGTTACTCCGCTGATCAGGCTGAGGTTCGGATTGCCACGGCTATCCAAATGGGTGAGTTTGGTTTCATAGGATACAAAATGGCCAAGCAGATCGCTGGTAAACCACCATTGCCCGATGGTTGCCTTTTTAGGTGCAATATTTCCAAAATCGATGTTCGTTAAACCTAACTGACGTGGCTGTCCGTTCAGGTTTGAACCGATCAGCGCAAAATTGATGGCGAGTCCTTTTTGGTTTTCCACAATTTTCGGCTGGGCACTTTCTATACGAACATTTTTAGCGGTACCAAATCCGTTGTTCTGAACCATCACATCAAATTCCGCAGGAACTATGGGTTCAATCTTCTTTGTCAACGGATCATCACCCAGAATATCGCGCTGCATAAAGTAATGCAGCCACAAATCCGGACTTGGGTTGACATCAAGCGTTACAGGGAGCAGCGGTTTGGTCACCGTTATGCCGGTAAACGGATCGAGGTAGGAGAATGAACCACCGAATGAATAGCTTTTAGGAACGGTCGGAGCTGCTCCTTTTTCAGGAATAAATAAAACGGTGGCACTCCCTTTTTGATCAGGTCCAAGCGTTCCGGTGCCATCAATACCGGTCAGAATACTGAGTGCTTTGGTATCAATCTGGAAAAGATCATTGCTCAATACTCCGTTTTCGTCTTTTATTTCCAGGTTTAATTTGATGTCCTGCATGGCAGTGGTCTTGTTGCCATTGTATATGGTCAAACTACCTTCAAAAGCTTCGCGGGTCATCACTACTTTTTGGGTGATGTTGATCGTGACCGAAGCACAGACCGAATTACGTTCGCTTTCCAGTTCCTTCTTTATGGTTGCCAGTGCTGCGTTATATAAATCACCGATAGAGATAAATCCTTTGGATGTAGCGTAAGCCTGTGCCGAATTTTCTTTTGCAATAAATCCCTCCAGGATAGTATTGTCTATAATTCCGGGGTGGTCAATTGTCGGGGAATAAATACCTAAAGCATAAGCTGCAATTGTATTGTTCCATCGCGTGATGAAAACATCTATTTCATTCGCAGTAATATCCGTACCCAACATTTTACTTTTAATCAAAATTGCCTGTTCCGGACTGATCGGCATGCTACTGGCTGTAATTGTATTTAATTGAACGAGAAAGTCTGTAAAACTTGCTTTCGACTTCCAATCCATATCACCCATGACCTCGGTCATGTAGCCGATCAGAGCATCGTGTTTATCGACAAAATATGTCATATCCACCAGGGCCTGTTTTATGATCGGGGGAATAGTCTCGTTTGCCTGAATACTGGCAGTAAGAGATGCATTTTTCAGAAAAAACTCTTTAAAACAAGATTTTGCTGCGCCGATAAAGCCTATCGGGCAACCATAAACAGGTATATACCCTCCGGCACAAATTGCTGCATCAAACACAAACTCGAATGACATACCACCATAACCGGCAAGTGTTTTAAGACATCCTACGGTATTGAATACAGGACCAGAAACAGGAAGACAACCTCCCGCAGCAAGTAAAAGATCAATGGCGCAATTGGAGCAACCTACGGTTGGTGAAGAAATCGTAGGAGTGTAGGTGCCTGGGTCGTAATATGAACCCCCGGTACCACCTCTTGAAGGATCTCCGCCAAGACCGCCCCAACCGCCCACGCCATCCAGTATACCACCAGTACCCAAACAAACTCTTCCGGAGAAAGTAATCCCATGAGTAGTTGAGTGCCACTGTTTATCCTTACCACATTCAAAACCGTAAATCGTGAAGGCATAGTCGGAACAAGGACCGCCTGAAGCTGTTGCCTGGCTGATCGTAGCTGATTTGGTTGAAGACCGTAATCTCATGACCACCGGAACCTGAATGGCCTGTTGTGCCAAAAGATTCATTTTGGTGAAATTGGTCACAAACTCATATTCCGGATCATTCTGAGGCAAATTGAGTTGCACATCCTGTGCTGTAATAAGCCCTTTATTGGTCAGGGTAACCATAAACGGAAAAGTCTGGTCGTTAAAGAGTTGCGGCATAACGGTCGGCATTTCCATGATAACCACCGGAGCCGGAACATTGGTCTCAAATTTCATGACCAGCTGAACTTCATAGCTGTCCTGAATCTGAGTTGGTACAACTTCCCAGGTATATGTAATAGCCTGGAAGCTCAGGAAAACACTTTGTTCGTTGACACGTCCCGGATCAATGATCAGGGTAGTCTGGAATCCTTCATGTTTATCGGCTTCCACATTCATTTTGTATGAGCCTTCCGGAAGCTTATCCACTGAAAAAATTCCATCATCACCGGTAAATCCGTCGGCCATTATCTTTCCGGAGAAAGGGTGACGCACCACCACATGGGCATTTTTCAAGTGTGGTTTGGCATCAGTGAAATAAGTGTATTCATCAATGACATCAACTTTCAATCCGCCTGTTTC
>JBAWZG010000325.1:0-3794 GCA_037143155.1 Bacteroidia bacterium | reverse complement strand
ACCTGTGAATCGAAAGTTGGGGTTTGTGCAAAATGTTACGGCTTAAATCTGGCCGGAAGTACCATGGTTCAACGTGGTGAGGCTGTTGGTGTTATCGCTGCACAGTCGATCGGTGAACCAGGAACTCAGTTGACTCTTCGTACGTTCCACGTAGGGGGTATCGCCGGTAACATTTCAACACAATCTGCCATTGATTCGAAATACGATGGTATTGCTGAAATTGACGAATTACGTGTTGTTGATCAGTTCAACGAAGCTGGTGTTAAAAACTATATGGTTGTTAGCCGATTAGCTGAGTTAAGAGTGATCGATAAAAATACACGGATTCAACTCTCGACACATAACATCCCTTACGGATCGAAACTGTACATCGAGAATGGACAGGAAGTGAAAAAAGGAATGCGTATTTGCGAATGGGATCCATATAACGGAGTTATTATCACTGAGTTCAAGGGAAAAATTTCATTTGAACAGGTTATCGATGGTATTACTTGCCGCGAAGAATCGGATGAACAAACCGGCTACAAGGAAAAGGTAATTATCGAAACCCGTGATAAAACCAAGAATGCATCATTACGCATTCTGAATGAAAAGGGTGACATCATCCGTAACTATAACTTACCAGTGGGCGGTCACATGAACGTTGAGGATGGTCAGATTGTTGAAGCTGGTGCTGTCCTGGTGAAAATTCCTCGTGCTGCTGGTAAAGCTGGTGATATCACCGGTGGTTTGCCACGTGTTACGGAGTTATTCGAAGCCAGAAATCCATCGAACCCTGCTGTTGTATCGGAAATCGACGGCGAAATTTCGTTAGGTAAAATTAAACGTGGTAACCGCGAAATTGTGGTGACCTCGAAAACCGGAGAAGTTAAACGTTATTTGGTTCCGCTGTCACGTCAGATTCTGGTTCAGGAAAGCGATTATATCCGCGCCGGAACACCGCTTTCTGATGGTGCAACCACTCCGTCAGATATTTTAGCAATCAAAGGACCAACTGCTGTTCAGGAATATATTTTGAATGAAGTTCAGGATGTATACCGGATGCAGGGTGTGAAAATCAACGACAAGCATTACGAGGTGATTATTCGCCAGATGATGCGCAAGGTAGAGATCGACGATCCGGGCGATACCCGTTTCCTCGAAAAACAAATTGTCGACAAACACGAATTTCTACACGAAAACGACTGGATCTATAACAAAAAAGTCGTTATCGAAGCTGGTGATTCAGACAGTTTGAAACCGGGAATGATCATCACTTCGCGCCGTTTACGTGACGAAAATTCAAATCTTCGTCGCCGCGACAAGAAACTGGTTGAAGGAAGGGACGCAATTCCAGCAACTTCAAGTCAGATTCTTCAGGGGATTACCCGTGCTGCACTTCAAACACGTAGCTGGTTATCGGCCGCTTCTTTCCAGGAAACAACCAAAGTATTGAACGAGGCTGCTATCCAGGGAAAAGTCGATTACCTCGACGGATTGAAGGAAAATGTTATCTGCGGACACTTGATCCCAGCCGGTACCGGTTTGAAAGAATACAAGAACCTGGTGGTTGGCTCACGCGATGAGTATGACAAGATGGTTGAAATGAAAGATTCAGATCGTTATTAATACATAACCATGGAAGATCAGAATAACAACAATCAGTTGCAGATTGAGCTGACCGAAGAAATCGCTCAGGGAATTTATTCCAATCTGGCAATTATTACGCACTCAAGTTCTGAATTTGTGATGGATTTTGTCAGGGTAATGCCCGGAATTCCAAAAGCAAATGTAAAATCCAGGATTATTTTAACTCCGGAACATGCCAAGCGATTGATGCATGCACTGCAGGAAAATATTCAAAAGTACGAAAGTGCCAATGGTTCGATTAAGAATGTGCGGGGACATGATCCAATGATTTCGCCCATGTCTTTTGGAGGACCAACACCAATCGCTTAAAGGATTTTTAGAATTCATATACAAGGCCGTTTCAACGAAAGTTGGGACGGCCTTTTTTTTCATTTTCTTTTGACAGAACCGATGAATTAAAAATCATCGGTTCTGTCATTTTAGTACGTGTTCAGAGATTTTTATTCATGGATTTCAGTCTCAATTTTTATTTGCAAATGAATCACATTTTTTTGTATATTTAGTATACGTGTTTTTCTTCCAGATAATTCATTATCAAGTACATATTCTATGTTTAATTTCATTTAAAGAAAGGAATTCAAAATGAACTCGAAAAAGAAATTTCAGCAAATGGTGATAGTTGTAATTGGTGCCGCAATGGTTTTTTACCTAACTGGTTGTGGTGCCCCGGTCCCTGTGGAATTTGAAACGGGAGGTAAAGTTAGTCTTAAAGGAAGTATTACGTTTACCAGTGTTGTTACAGGTGGAACTGACATATTCCTTTATGATTTTCAAACAGCTGACGGGCATAATCTGACAAATCTAGGCTCAGGAAAGAATGAGCAGAGTGCAATCTCGCCTGATCTCGCTAAAACAGCCTATGTCAGCCGTCGCGATGGAAACAGGGAAATCTATGTGATGAACTTAGATGGAAGTGCAGTTAAGCGACTAACCAATAATGCTGCTTGGGATGTTCATCCGGCCTGGTCACCTGATGGTACAAAACTTGCCTTTGTCAGTACGCGTGATGGGGTGCGAAACATCTACACGATGTCTTCCTCTGACGGATCCAATGTGACCCGGGTGACAATGAATGCCCGGAACGATGATTCACCCAGTTGGTCGCCTGATGGGAAGCAAATTGTGTTCAGCAGTGAACTGGGCAGTGATCTTAGCGCCCCGGTTCCGCGTCTGTATAAGATTAACATCGATGGAACTGGTCAGAAGATGATTTCAAAAACGGTGAATGAGCACGAAATCGAACCGTCATGGTCAGCACTCAATGTAATCACCTATACACGCAGCAGCGATGCCGATGGCGCCCAGATTTATGCCATGAAACCTGATGGAAGCCAGGTAACCAAATTGACCACTGGTGCAGGGGGATGGCATCCAACCTGGTCCGAAGACGCTACTACGATCGCGTTTGTCAGCGACCGGACAGGTACAATACGCATATTTACAATGCTCTCATCTGGAACCAATGTACTTCAACTGATTACCAAGGCCGGTATGGAGTTCGAACCGGACTGGGGCGGGTTATAGTAAGGATAGTGATTTCAGAATATGATGTTGCTCAAACCTTTTAAAATCAGTGTAACATGCGAAAATTTACGATCATCTTTTTAAGTCTTTTACTTGTTTTTTCGGGCTTTTCAAAAACCGCAAATATTTCCAAGGCTCGTATTCTGGCTGATCATTATTTTAGCAGTTACAGTGGTATAGTGGCTCAAGAACTTGAAAACTCTTTTAGCGTCCAATACCATGGCACAACGGTATACCATGTATTTAATTATCAGGGTGGCGGCTTCGTTGTGGTTGCTGCAAGCGATGCAGTAACACCGATATTGGCACAATCGAACGAAGGATCAATCGAGGTGAATATCACTAATCCAGCCACAAAATACTGGTTTGAATCCTATTGCAAAGAGATTGAATATATTATTACAAACGACCTCGACAACACCGAAACGCTGAAAGAATGGAACTCCATTCTCAGTAAATCTTCAGAAAAATCAATCAATGATGTCGGCCCATTGCTTACCACAACCTGGGATCAGAGCGAATGGTATAATTATTACTGTCCGGATAATCCTTATATCCCCGGTGCACATGTGCCGGCCGGCTGCGTGGCAACTGCTATGGGACAAATTATGAAATACCACAACTTCCCGGCAAAAGGTGTT
>JBAWZG010000324.1:0-3801 GCA_037143155.1 Bacteroidia bacterium | reverse complement strand
AATGCGGCTGTTGATAACCTTGAAAATATTATCCGGGAAGCCCTGGGCGATCACCTGGAAACTTTATACAGCCAGGTGGGACCGTCAACCGGATTACTTAGCAGCCAGAACGCACTTTTTGAAGGTGAAAATACAGCAAACATTAAAATCATTTTGAAACCTGATCCTAAATTTGGCTCAACTGCTGCCATTCAGACCATTTCGCAGGGAATTGGCGAATTGCCAGACCTCAAGTTGAAATTTGTTCAGGATCAGACTGCTTTAGGCGGTATGATGGGAACCGATGAGGCTCCGCTGGTCATCGAAATTCAGGGGCAGGACCTGAGTGTCATTCAAGGATTATCGAATCAGGTGAAAACCGCAGTTCAGGGAATTCCGGAATTGTACAGCGTGGAAGCTTCGATGGAAGGCGGATCGCCCGAAGTTGAAATTGTGGTTGATCGCTTGCGGGCCGGAATATTTAACCTGAGTGTGACCAACGTCGTGAATCAGATTAAAGACCAGCTGACCGGAAAAACTGCCGGAACAATTGAAAAAGGCGGTGAAATGCAGGATATCACACTTCGTTTGCCAGACAAGGGTTTGTCCGACTTATCAGATATGATCATCAAAAACGGAACTCAGGTTATTCATATTAATGAGATTGCTACCATCCGGCAAGGAGTATCCCCGAAAGAAATTTTCCGCAGGAATCAGGTCCGGATTGGAAAAATAACTGGCTATATGAATAAAGACATTGCACTTGACAAGATGGTAGGCAAAGTAAATATGGCTCTTGCAGGCATAAGCCTTCCTCCGGATTATAAAATAAAAGTTACAGGCGAAGAAGAAAAACGCAAGGAATCGATGGATGCCCTCAGTTTTGCTTTGATTTTATCGATTGTTCTGGTATTTATGGTACTGGCAGCTGAATTTGAATCGTTGCTTCATCCGTTTACCATCCTGACTACTATTCCGTTTGCCATTGTTGGGTCGATCCTGATTTTCCTGATCATGGGTCAGACACTGAACGTGATGGCCATTATCGGAATCATCATGCTGGTTGGTATTGCGGTAAATAATGCGATTCTGCTTGTTGACCGAATCCTTCAGATTCAGAAGGAAGGCGTTTCGCGAGTGGAAGCCATCATGCAGGCAGGTCAGCAGCGTATCCGACCAATATTAATGACCAAACTGACAACCATTCTGGCCATGCTCCCGCTGACATTCGGATTCGGTGAAAGTACATCGTTGCGTGCACCAATGGCTTTGGCTGTTATTGGCGGATTGATCACTTCGACGATCATGTCGCTGGTTGTGATTCCTTGTGTATTCGATGTATTGGATGGGTTGAAAAAAAGCCAAGCCCCTCCAAACCTCCCCGAAGGGGAGGCTTAAAAAGAAGCCCCACCCAAACCCTCCCCCATAGGGAGGGCATAAAGAGGTTAGTCATTTGAAAAGTGAATGTTGTAGAAATATGCCGTTTTAAGTCTCCCCTTCGGGGAGATTTAGAGGGGGCTTAATTTAATACGAATGAAATTCATCATACAGCGAAAAATACTGATCAGCATGTTGTTCCTGGGACTGACCGTCTTGGGTTACGTTTCGTACAAGCAGTTGCCGGTTGAACTGTTGCCCAATGCCGAACTTCCCTTTCTGTTCGTTCAGGCCAACTCAGCTACCGAAATGGCTCCGGAATATATGGAAAATCATGTGGTCATTCCGCTTGAAGGTGCTGTTGGGACGCTCGAAGGCATTGAATCCATCGAGTCCAATGTACAATCGCGCCAGGCATCGATTGTGGTTTATTATAAGAAAAATGTCAGTTTCAAGTACGCTTACCTGAAGCTTCAGGAAAAGATCAACGAGATTCAGTCGACCATGCCTGCCGGTGTGCGAGTCAATGTGGCCAAAGTCGACCTGAAACAGTTGAATTCCCAGTTCATGGAACTTCAGGCACGGGGTGAAGGAGGAATCGACCGGGTGCGCACACTGGTGGATCAGGACATCAAACCCGATCTGGAAAATATCGATGGAATTGCCTCAGTGAATGTGTATGGCGGAAAGCAAAAGTCGATTGAAATTATTCTGGATACCAAGGCCTGTGAGGCTTACCACATTACTCCGGGTAAAATTCGTTCGGTGCTTGCACAGAACACCCAGTCGCGAACCTATGTGGGCAACCTGAAGGAAAAAACAACGCTGTATTTTGTGCATGTCACCGCCGAATACACGAAAGTAGAAGATATCGAAAATCTGGTTGTCGCCAGTGGGCCCATCTTGCTGAAAGATGTTGCCGAAGTTCGGTTTGGAGTGAAGGAAGAAACTTCGTTCAGCCGGGTTAACGGAAAAGATGCGGTCACCATTTTATTGGTAAACGATTCGCAGGCCAACCTCATTGAACTTTCAAAGGCTACCCGAAAGATTGTGTCGAAGCTGAATGAGAAAATGGCGACCAAGGAAATCGAGATTGCCGAAATCAGCAATTCGGCCGACCAGATGGAGAAGAACATCAATCAGATTATGGAACTGGCTCTCATCGGCGGGATCATGGCAATTTTCGTTCTATGGATTTTCCTGAAAAACCTACGTATTGTTTCGTTCATCGCCTTGGCCATTCCGATTTCAATCTTCACTTCGTTCAACCTGTTTTATGCCTTCAACATCAGCATCAACAGTCTGACTCTGGTTGGAATGGCGCTTGCCATCGGGATGTTGCTCGATAACAGCGTGGTGGTGCTCGAGAATATTTACCGGCTCGCAGGGAAGGGGTATGCCCCGTTGCAAGCTGTTGTTCAGGGGACAACCGAAGTCTGGCGCTCTATTTTAGCATCAACGCTAACAACAATAACTGTTTTTGTTCCGTTTCTGTTTTCCAAAAATTTCATGGTCGAAATGTTGGGATTCAACGTGGGAGTTTCAATTATTTCCACCGTTTTGGTTTCACTTGCCGTTGCCCTGCTTTTGGTTCCAATGGCTTCATATGCCTTGCTCAAAAGGAACGTAGCCAAAAACATCTTCTACGAAAAAGTGACCACCAACATGCGGATGGTCCAGGTTTACCTGGTATTCCTGAAGTCATGCATGCGTTTTCCGGCGGCCACCATTATTGGAGGAATCGTACTGTTTTTCCTCGCGGTTTTCCTTAGTCTTGCGGTGAGCATCAATTCACTTCAGGAAGTCGAAAACAAGGAAATTCGCCTGTACGTAACTATGCCATCAGGTTCATCGCTTGAATCCACCGACCATACTGTTCAGGAAGTAGAGAAAAAGTTGGATGATCTGGCTGAGAAACTGGATGTAATCAGCAAAATTGAAGCCGAACAAGCCGTTGTCACAATCAAGTTGAAAGATAAGTACGAAGATATTGCTGACCGAACGTTTGCCCAGGTTAAAACCGACATCAGCGACCGCACCAAGGGAATCAAAGCTTCATCGATCTCATTCACGCAAACACAGAATACCCGGAGTTTCCAGGGAGGAAGCCGCAACATGGGCGGTGCATTCCAGAAAATGATGGGAATAGGAACCGATGAAGAAAAAATTGTACTCAAAGGTCAGGATTTTAAACAGCTGCAGGCAGTTGGCGAAGACATTAAATATTTTATCGATCAGCTTGAATCGGTGCAAACGGTCAACCTGAATATTTCGGATAACCGGCCTGAAGTCCATTTGTACTTCAATCCGTTGCTCATGACCGAATACAACATTTCGCTCCAGAATGTTTTATCTGAGATTAATTCCTTTTCGAAGGAAATTGCAACCAACATTCAGTATAAACAGGGCGTCGACGAGTATGAAATCATCATCACCCAAAAACCA
>JBAWZG010000323.1:0-3813 GCA_037143155.1 Bacteroidia bacterium | reverse complement strand
TCCATCCAGTCGAGCGGTTCTCCTACAGGCAATTCAGTTGAAGCCAGCCGGAAACATTCCTTGATGACTGCTTTTTGTTCAGTCCCGGTGGCATCGGCCTGTGCCGAAATAAAAAGTGGCGTTCCGCTTTTGGCCACCAATTCCATCCACTGTTTGTTTTTTGCCCATGGAACTTTGGTCGTCAGTCCTACGCAATCGCCGTCTGCCGCATAAAATGTTCCGTGCTGAACACTTCGAAATGCCAGTGTATTTACTCCCATTTTCCGGGTCCGTTCCCATTCGTTCCCCGAAGTGTCGTCGCCAACACGATTCAGTTCGAACAATCCGGCAGCGAGGTGACTGATGGTGTTGCAGCCAATAATATAGGTTTCGCCGGCCGCTTCGCGGATCGTACGATACATATTCAGAATGATTTCGGCATTGGTCTTCGATTGGTCGTGCATGTGCCAGCCCGAAGCAGTTATTTCCTTATCCTTCAGCATTTCAAATCCCCATTTTCCCAGGATATCAAAAGTTGTAAAATCGAACTTCACCATTTCGTAAGTCCACCGCTTGTATAATTCGAAATAGCTTTTAATTCGCTCCAGATTTTCCGGAATGCTTGGATCGAGTATCGGTTTATTTTCTTCACGTCCTTTGATTTGTGGCAGCATCAGCGATTTGGGATCTTTTTCACTTCCACAGAGCGGACGTGTCCAGATGGCAGGTCGCATTCCAATTTGCCTGATCTTTTCTGCAAGCTGACCCATATCGCTGAAATTCGAATCAGTTTTGGTCATGCTGTCGCCCCAGCAGCAGTCGTTTGGAGAGAATGAAGGTCCGGGAAACCAACCTGCATCGATGACCGAGAATGGACGGTTTTCCAATCCATCAGCCATCGGAACCATCATTTTGGTATGCTCGAGGATGAGTTTTTCCGAATTGTTGCCATAGGTGAAATACCAGTCGTTGATTCCATAAACCGGTTGCTTAGGCATGCGTGCAGTATTACACATCACTTTGGTAAAACGCCGGGTTGTTTGAAAAGGCGATTCACCCGGAAGGCTTTTGATTGCAACGATTTCAGCGGCTTGCAAAACCCGGTCACCCAGTTTTACCCCGTTTCCACCTGAGCGGGTATCCATCGTCAAGCTCAGTTGGTTTTTCCCGATCTGCCAGAAACAGAATGATGCCGTTCCGGTTTTCACCCCAAATCCGTTGGTTTCAGAACCGCTGTATTCCATAAAATACCAGGGTAGAATTTCGGTTTCGCCGGATTTGTGCCACGATACATCGCCATAGGTTCGTTCCCAATGATCGTTCAGGATTACCGAGGAGGCACTTGCCGGAATATTCCAGTGCAAAGTGACCGAACTTAAATTTACTCCCGGTGCATGAATTTCTGTAATCAGGCTGCTGTCCGTTTTCTTCAGACTGACAAGCAATTCTCGAAAAGTCCATTCCTGCTGGTTTTTGCCTGAAAGTTCGACTATTCGATCATTGAATATGGCGCTGACTTTATCAGGAAAGTTGATGCTGCTTTTTATTGATTTGGAACCGCTTGCCAGTAAAATATCACACATAAAAAGGGATGCAAGTGATATTCCGGAGGTCCGGATAAAATTTCTTCGTTTCATTGGATTAGGTTTTATTTGGGCACCAAGTCACAAAACACGAAGGTTCACCAGGTTAAATTTTTTGAAATTCTTCTTCTGTGTTCCTTTGAGCCTTTGTGGCACTTTAGACGTTATGATTTACCGTAAAAATAAAAAGTTTTTCTGAATAAGTGTTTGGCCTACATTTAACGTCAATAAAGTATATTTGTATTCATCCTGATCTAAACTAAATCTCATGAAAAACCTCATCCTTCTTTTTTTACTCCTGACTTTTGCCGGAATCCTTTCGGCGCAACCTCCTAAAATGGATAATGTACTTTACGGCGCTGCTTTTTACGAGGAATATATGCCTTCAGACCGCCTTTCCGAAGACCTGAAACTGATGAAGGAATCAGGAATGTCGGTGGTTCGTTTGGGCGAATCGACCTGGAGTTTGTTCGAACCGCGCGAAGGTGAATTCGACTTTGCCTGGATGGATCGAATCATCGATGGCCTTCATGCCAACGGAATCAAAGTGATTCTGGGAACACCAACCTATTCGATGCCGGCATGGTTGTGGCATAAACATCCGGAGGTGCTGGTCGACTATGAAAAAGGGCAGAAAGCCTATTATGGAATTCGTCAGAATATGGATATTACCAATCCAACATTCCTGTTTTATTCTGAACGGGTGATCCGGAAAATGATGGAACACTACGCCAAAAATCCTGCCATTATTGGTTATCAGGTCGATAATGAAACGACTTCGTATGGTGTAAACAACTATGATTTTCACATCAGTTTTATCGATTACCTGAAGAAAAAATTCGGAACCACGGAGAACCTGAATAAAATCTGGGGCCTGAATTACTGGGGAATGACCATGAATGACTGGGACGAATTTCCCGAGAAAGATGGCGTAACCAACACGGCTTACAAGCTGGAATGGGAACGTTTCAAACGTAAAACCGTAGCCGATTACCTGACCTGGCAAGCAGGAATTGTGAGTGAATACAAACGTCCAGATCAATTTATTACCCATTGTTTTATGCCATCAGTTCAGGATATCGACCAGATCGAAAGCTCGAAAAAGATGGACATCATGGCCGTGAACGTTTACCATGGCTCACAGGATAACCTGACTGGCGACGAGATTGCTTTTGCAGGTGATTTTTTCCGTTCGGTTAAAATGAAAAACTACCTGATTACCGAAACCAACGCGCAAACCATTGGCTGGGATTCGAAATCGCAAATGCCTCCATACGATGGACAGTTGCGAATGAATGTTTATGCGCACATGGGTTCGGGCGCCAATATGGTTGAATACTGGCATTGGCATTCCATTCATTACGGTCAGGAAACCTACTGGAAAGGCGTTTTGTCGCACGATTTGCAACCGAACCGCGCCTATGCCGAATATTCAAAAACAGCTCACGAACTTCAGCAGTTCGGCAAAAAATTAGTGAACCTGAAAATCACCAATAAAGTGGCTATTTTGTTTAGTCATGATGCCAATGCAGCCTTGAATGTAATGCCTTTTAAAAATGGTAAAACTGATATGTGGGGCGGTTCATCCAACATTTACCGAAACGAACTGGTTGGTCAATTTCACAAAGTGCTGTTCAGGAACAATGTGGGTGCCGATTTTATTTTTCCTGAAAATGCAAAGTTTGAGAATTACGATCTGGTCATTATTCCGGCGTTGTACATTGCCAGCGACGATTTGCTGAATAAAATCAGCAAGTATATTGAAAATGGCGGCCATGTCATCATGCAGTTCAAGAGCGGTTTCTGCGACGAAAATTCGATGGTTCGCCCTATGCTGGCTCCCGGACCACTCCGGAAAGCCTGTGGTTTTTATTATCAGGAGTTCACCAATTTCAAAGAATTAAGTTTGAAAGACAATCCGTTCAAAGTGGATGCAGCCTCGAATAAAGTTTACGACTGGGCCGAATACCTGATTCCGGAAACAGCCAAACCTTTGGCGTTTTACGATCATCAGTACTTCGGAAAGTACCCGGCCATCACGATCAACAACTTCGGAAAAGGAACTTTACTTTATGAAGGAACCGGTGTTTCTGATGGTATCCAGGAAAAACTTATCCTTCAGGAAATGAAACGCGCCGGGATCAAAACGGTTGACCAGGATTTGCATTGGCCGCTGGTGACCAAAAGCGGGGTGAACGATGACGGAAAAAACGTGCATTATTACTACAACTATACTTCACAGAAATCGAAA
>JBAWZG010000322.1:0-3846 GCA_037143155.1 Bacteroidia bacterium | reverse complement strand
ATCCTCAGCCCGCAGGTTGCCAACGATTATATCCGGACATTTCTTTCACATTACGAACAATGCGGCTTGTTGCCAATCTGGACACTTTATGGCAACGAGACCCTGACCATGATTGGTTATCATGCCATGCCGGTCATTGCCGACACCTATTACAAAGGAATCCGGAATTACAATGTTTCGAAAGTTTTCGAGGCGATGAAAACCTCAGCAGAAAAAGACACCTTCGGATTCACTATGCGCCAGTTTACCGGAACGAAAAACTACAAAAAATACCATTTTATTCCGGCAGACCTGGAACTGGAGTCAGTTTCGAAAACGCTGGAATACAGTTACGACGACTGGTGCATTGCCCAGATGGCCAAACAACTGGGCAAAACTTCAGATTATGAATATTTCAGTAAACGGGCCGCTTCCTATAAAAATCTGTACGATCCTTCGGTCGGATTTATGCGCGGAAAACTGAGCGACGGAAGCTGGCATTCGCCTTTCAATCCATTGGCTTCGAACCACCGGAAAGACGATTATTGCGAAGGAAATGCCTGGCAATGGACATTTTTTGTGCCCCACGACATGGAAGGTTTATCCGGACTGATGGGTGGTCACAAACAATTGGCAGCCCGGCTTGACTCGCTTTTCATTAATGACCGGCAACTTGTTGGCGCCAATGTTTCGGGCGATATTTCAGGATTGATTGGCCAGTATGCGCATGGCAATGAACCCAGTCACCACGTCGCATTTTTGTACGACTACGTTGGACAACCCTGGAAAACGCAGAAATTGATGGCTCAGATCATGAAAACCTTGTACGACAATACGCCTGAAGGAATTTGCGGTAACGACGACACCGGCCAAATGTCGGCCTGGTATATTTTTGGTGCGATGGGTTTTTATCCGGTCACGCATGGTACCGGAGTTTATGCACTTGGAGCTCCATATTTCCCCGAAATGATCGTAAATACGACTTCCGGAGATAAAAAATACAAGTTGCAGATTGTTGCGAAAAATATTTCTGAAAAAAATATTTACATTGACAAAGTCATCTTAAACGGAAAAACAATAGCTGCCAACTGGCTGGAACATTACCAGCTTTTTGGCCGGAATTCGACATTGGTTTTTGAAATGTGCGATTCGCCAAATTACAAAAGAGGAACAGAAGTGTCGGCATTTCCGCCATCGATGAGTACTATTGAAAAATAACCGAACCAACGAACCATGAAAAATTTAGATTATTTAAAACTTGGAAAAAACATTGCCGTTTCCTTTTTGGGCGTTTTGGTATTTTGCCAGTTCAGCATGGCACAATTCAGTCAGGATGCCATTTCTGCTTTTGCAAAACATCAGTTGGCCCTTTCTGCAAGCCTGACCCAATACGACACGAGTCATTCCAACGCGGTGGTCAACCGGCTTGAAATTCCATTGAAAGATGAAAATACTTCGGTGACTTTTGGAGATTCAAAGTGGACGCTCAAAACAGATATTCAGGCCAATCCGCAGCATTCCGGCAGGTATGATCTCAGTTTAAGCTTTACCTGTGTCTCCGGAAATTCGCCTGCAAGTTCCGTTTCAATGAACCTTGATTTTGCCAACTGGTCGACACAGAATTATGTCTTGATGCCTGCTGCGGTCTACAATGGAAACCGCGAAAAATCGCAGCGCCACCATTATTGTCCATTCTGGTTCGACACAAACGATATGGGAATTGACAAGCCTCAGCTTATTTCGGATGTGCCTCGTTTAAACATCGACAAAGGTCCTTCGCGCATCCAGCAACGTACCGGCGATATGTCGACTCCGGCCATCGGCTTTCACGATCCTTCCCAGAAACAAGGCTTTTGGCTACTCACCAATCAGGAAACCCGTCTCGGAGATTCCGGAATTGACATTCTGGAAAGTGATGACCGTAGCGAAGCGCGTATTTCTATTACTGCACCGGTAGTTCGTGAACTTCATCAATACTTTATTGCCGACATGCAGGCTCCAACCAAAGATAAACCCGCCAATTTCAAAACTGGCGATTCAATCATACTCAAAGCGCAGTTATTTTTCTTTCCGTCACCTGATGTTCAAAGTTTATACGATTATTTTTCAACCATCCGAAACAGTCTGGTCCCGAAAGGGAATGCGGTAAACGCTATTCCATTCTCTACGGCCTTTTCAATTCAGGAAGAAAAATTTAACCGCGAAAATTTTGAGCCGAAATTTGGCTATTATTCGGTTGGATTACGGGAAAACTATTATCAGGATTGGCAAATTGGCTGGACCGGTGGCATGATTTCTACTTTTCCATTGCTTGTTGATGGTTCGGAAACCAGCCGGAAAAATGTCGTCCGGGCTTTCGACTGGCTGTTTACCAATGGAATTGCTCCTTCCGGATATTTCTGGGACAGCGGTCAGAAGGGAACGGAATGGTTTGGAATTTTTCAGTCAAGTCCGCTAATGAAGGACTGGCATCTGGTTCGGAAGAGTGCTGACGGATTGTATTATATCCTGAAACAGTTTGCCGCTTTCAAACAATTAGGTATTGAAGTAAAACCGAAATGGGAGACAGGTGCAAGAAGGGTTACCGATGCATTCGTAAAAACCTGGAAAACCTATGGCCAGCTTGGCAATTACGTGAATAATGCAAGTGGCGAAATTGTTGTTGGCGGCTCAACCAGCGCGGGAATCATGCCCGGAACGCTCGCTTTGGCAGCCGATTATTTCAAAGAACCGGAATACCTGAAAATTGCCTTCGAGATTGCAGAAGACTATAACACAAAATACATTACCAAAGGTTTGCTTTACGGTGGCCCCGGCGATGCCATGCAGAACTTCGACAGCGAATCGACGTACGCTTTGCTTGAAGCCTACACGGTTATATACGAACAAACCAAAGATCCGAAATGGCTGAAAGTTGCCGAAAACGTATCGAATCAGTTTCTAACCTGGGTCAGTTCTTATGACTATCGCTTTCCTGAAGCAAGTACACTTGGGAAATTGGGTAAAAAAACTACCGGAGTGGTCTGGGCAAATACGCAGAACAAACATGGCGCTCCCGGCATCTGCACCCATTCGGGTATGGCATTACTCCGCTTGTACCGGGCAACAAGGAATGTTGAGTATTTAAACCGTTTGCAAGACATCACCAAAGCCATTCCGCAATACCTTTCTACTAAGGAAAATCCAATTTTCGGGATGAATCCCGGATGGATTTCCGAAAGGGTAAGCACTACCGACTGGCTTGAAGGAATTGGCGAACTCTTTTCAGGAACAACCTGGGCTGAAACCTCATTGATGCTGACTTATACTGAAATTCCGGGAATTTATGTCGATCCGAAAAACCGGGTTTGCCTCGCCTTTGATCAGGTGGATGCCAGGATTGTCAAATCATCAGGAAAGAAAATGGAAATTGAGGTATCCAATCCGACCAAATATCCGACAAAAGTGAAGATGTTTGTTGACGAAACCGAAAAGAAACCTCTTTCTCAAACGTATCTTCAAAAGGCTCAAATCATTATTTTGATGCCAGGGGAAACGAAAAAAATTAAAATGCAATAAAGTGCTCTAATTCTGAAGCTTAATCATTTATAATTGGGGTCAACCCTTCAGAACTATAAAAATAAGTTACACCTGGGTTAACGAAACAAATTCTTCTCTGCATCTGATGCAAAGATTTTGGGTTTTTTGATCAATGTCCTCGACATATGTGCTCGACCTCATCACACAGGAAGGATTTAAGCAATGGATCAGGCCAAAAGTATGACCAAGTTCATGGACGACCTCCTTGGTAAAACGATTAAGCAAAATCTGGCTGTTTCCAACCATTCCATAACGCTCATTGTCAAGCCGATAAATGGAAGCAATTCC
>JBAWZG010000321.1:0-3849 GCA_037143155.1 Bacteroidia bacterium | reverse complement strand
TTATTAATTATAAAATTGTTCCATGTTTTCGAAGTCAGCTTCTTCTGTCGTGCCAATGTCAGGTCCCGAAATAGCGTTATACTAAAAGTGTAGCTATGTATAAAAGATTTCATCATGTCTATCACTGTGCTATTCATAATAATATAAAACACCTTCGTTAAATCTGATCTTCTTATCCATGTTGAAATCAGGATGGAATAATTCTCTTAATTCTTGTTCAATGCGAATGCGACCTTTTTGATTTAGCAATGGAGTGTAATGAGCATAAATTGTTAATTGCCCTTCACCATTTTTTTTCCAGGAGTCTTTTGTATAATGATTTTCAATTCTTGTCCTTAATTTTAAACTTTCGCGGACATCGGATAAAAAATATTCATTATCCACTTTGCAAACTATAGCATATACACCTGATCTGTCTTTGATCTTCTCAATTGATTCGAAAGGGCCGCTAAATGAATAATTTCCTAATTTGATTGACATAAACATTGATTTTATGGTTTTTTACATTAAACAAGTTGGCTGAATTACAAACTTTTCTGAAATCCATTCAAATAATCCCTGAATCCCTGTTTACCCGATTTGTTAGATTTCATGACTTCTACTTTAAAAAGTGGATAAAATATAGTTTCGACATTTCCTGTTAAAGGCCTTTTAACGAATGTTTATATAATGAATACGGAATGAAATTTGAAAACGCTGCCTGAGTGCAGAAATAAAATACCTTTTTATCTGAAAATATTCTTTGGAAAAGCTTTTTCTCTTAATTTACAGGGAGTTTCGAAAGGATCGAAGGTAAAACCTGACATTCGTTATCGACAAGGATTCTTCTGGTTCAATGTGGATTTGGCTCGGTACAGAGCCAGCCTGGATGAATTTACAGGGCAGTGGTGACAAAAAATGTGAACAGATTTAGTTACTCCGGATGTTCTGTTTAACTCAACTTGGTCAGGATTCTCTAATTAAGACAATACAAGTCGTACTTATCTAATGCAAAACGAAGTAATACTTTGAAACTGTTTAAATTCTATTTTATCGTTCCCTGCCTACCGACAGGCAGGCGTTAGGAAGAAAATGTAGGTAGGAAAAGAATGATTTTAGATTGTCTATTGCCCTTGAGCCCGGCTGCCAAGCCGATGGTGGGAAGGGGACAAAATGAGCCAGCAAATGGCTACTTTCTACCCATATATTTTTCCTCCGGGAAATTTAAACAGTCACTGAAATGAATGTAGCTTGAATTATAAATTAAGGTTGTAGCTTAAAATAACCGCCATGCCAAGAGATTGAAGTTTTACTCCGGCAAAGCCAATATTACTGAGTGGAATTTTCATATATGGCTGTATTCCAACACTTAATTTTGAATTTAAACGCTGCTCGAGGGTTGCCTGTAAATTGATTACACTCAGCCAATGCTGATTTTCGTTGACCACATGATAGGCCATAGCAGTATCATCGTCATGTTCCACATAAGTGAAACTATAGTCTTCGCGAAGCATGATGTACGACGAAATCCCCGAGCCCAAACTAAATGAGGTATTCTTCCGGTTAAGGACAGTATAACTGATATTCAGCGGAATGTCCAAAACCCGGCAATCAGCAGTTACAGATTTTGGAAAATATTCGGTCCATATATTCTTAATCGGGTTATAGTTGCTAAATCCTGTTTCATATAGTTTTTTGCCGTAAACTGCGCCGGTGCTGAAACTCCAGTTTTTTGCAATTTTAATGGATACCATTAGTCCGAAATCATTACCCATGGACGCATTATTCAGGTTATTTACACCATTATAGTCAGGTGCAGCAAGGAAACTTAAAGCCAATTTTCGGGATTCATGTTCAGGAACTGACGGTACATTTGGTTTTTCATTCGCCGCAAATAATGAACTTTCTGCCGGGGATTTTTCCTGCTCCTGAATTTTCACTCTTTCCGGCTGCGACGCATTGGAATTTTCTGCGTTAGCTATTTGCTTTTTCGTTGCTTTCCGTGCGCTTAAGTCTTCTACACGTATCGTGTCTTTTTGAGGCGTTTGCTTCTCAGTGGATTGTACTGCAATATGTTTTTTGGGCGACTGTTTCTCAAAATGTTTATTTTGAGCCAGCAAGGTTTTGGAAACCGGTTCAGTTTTACTGACCGTTTTTTTAGCTTCAGGTGAAACTTTTGACTGGTTTTTCAGATCTTTCTGTTGAACTTCAGCCTGCTGGATGATTGGAATTCGTTCTTCAGGCAACAGCATCCGGAAGGTAAAAAACAGCAGAATTAATGCGGCCACTCCGCTCAGACGGGTTAACCAGAAGACTCCCCGTTTCTTATTTTCATTCTGATCGAGACGATCCTTTAGTTTTGACCAGTCAGCTTCCGCAGAATTTGTTTGATCCTCAATAGGATTCAATCCTTCCCGAAATAATTTGTCGATATCTTCAAAATTCCTGTTAGTCATGATCTTCTTAAATTTTCATGAAATGATTTTCTCTCTCCCGGTTTATCGCTTCCCTTCTTAATCTCATTACCAATAGAATTATTACCGATTGTGGTACTGCTAACATCTGTTGCAATTTCAGTCGCGCCTTGTGAAGGTTTGATCTGGAAGTGCTGGCGCTTATTCCTGTCATTTCGGCTATTTCTTCGTGAGAATAGCCATCAACGGCATATAAATTAAATACGATTCGGTAGGACGGTGGAAGACGTTGAACTGTGGCGAGTAAATCCTCATAGTCAAGTTTATGCTCCACGTTAGAATCATGAATTTTCGGTTCCGATTTTTCCAAATCAACAAATTGACTCCATCTTAAATTTGTCCGATAATAGTCAATGGATGTATTGTAAATTATTTTACTCAGCCAGGTCTTGAATGGCCAGTTTTTATCATATTTTCCGATGTTGGTAAAAGCCTTAAAGAACCCTTCATTCAAGACCTCAGAAGCTTCATATCGATTGTCAGCATATCGCAGGCATATTTTCATGGTAAAACCATAGAGTTTTTTATATAGCAATTCCTGACTATGCCGGTCTTGTTCTATACAACCATCGATAATTCGCTCTAATTCTTTTTCAACCATCCAGGCAATAAAAATAAAATATTACCGATGATAACGGAATAATCCAGGCTTTGTTCAGAATATTAATGACTTATAGTCATGATTTGAGGTTTAATTTGGTATGACTATATACCGTAAAAGGCCTTTTAACAAGTGATTCTACAATAGGTACGGATTGAAAATCGAAAACGCTGCCTGAGTGTAGAAATATAAAATGTTTTCAGCTGTTCTTTTTGTAATGGGAGATGAGAATAGTATTGGTCAACGGCATTTATTCTGCAGAGTGCGGATTTACAATCCGCGCCCTGCAGATCGGAGAGTTGTAATCTCTAATTGAATTCTGCTGGTTATGAGGTTTAGTTTATACAAATCTTTACCAGCGGCAGAGTGTTGGTTATAATTGTAGTTCTCCTGAATTCTACATTGATGAACCATAAATCATTCCTGTTATCATGGGGATAAGCCAGATAATCCAAACAACAAGACTGAATTTATGGAATTGAAGGATTTTCTCCCTCTGATTTTTAAATAGGACTATTGAAGCCCATATCGAATGAAAGAGCATCAACAATATGGCTGACATTCCAGTGATGCCATGAAAGTTAAATTGGATGATGGAACCTGCATGAATTCCCATCGCACCAGTACCAACCGTGTCAAAAAATAATCCGAGCCAAAATACCACGAGGTGCCACGACTTTAAACGACCTTGTATCTTTTCACTCCAAACTCCTATAGTGTATAAAATACAGGCTACAAATATTAAATTCATCGCAATCAATAACATATCTTCAACTTTAAAGTGATTTTTGAAAT
>JBAWZG010000320.1:0-3884 GCA_037143155.1 Bacteroidia bacterium | reverse complement strand
ATGACTGGCTATATCATTAAGAATAAGCTAAAGAAAATTGATGTGGATGGAAATGGCCAGTCGAACTATTACGCCCACGACGACAAAGGTGAAATTATTGGGTTAAACAAGGCAGAAAGCAGCAGCATTACCATATATATGAACGACAATGGAAAGGTAAAGAAGATAGTTTTTATCAAATCGCCCGATGGAGAACTCAAACCAATGGCAGATATAGCTGACGCAGATAAGCTTTTGCCAGGCTTCAGTTGGCAGGAAGAACTTCGACCAAAAAACAAGGAAGACATCTTCCGCATCATACTGCCAAAAGCTTCAACTCTGACTTTGCCAAAAGCTAAAAGTACTGAAAAGGAAAAGCTTATTGAATAGACTACGAACCAGATAAATTGAATATTATCCTTGCTCTTAATGACAGGCCCGACTGAGAAGGAAGTTCTCTCATCGAATTTGGATTCGAAATTGGACTGCGGGTGGCATAGATAACCGGCCCACCTGAAACCGAAAATGAAATTCTGGAATTGTTGGTTGTCATATTTAGTGAGGGTCCAAGTAACAATTTTGCACCGCCTTCAGCTTCCTTAGCATCCCAAAAACCTTCCAAATCTTCACCTACCGCTTCGAATCCACCAAAAAAGTTGCCGGCTAAACAGTAATGGAATCCCAGACTCGTGATGATATCAATATTGTCCCGATTACGGTCCAAAACCTTTTCGAAGAGCATATTGCCACCAGCTTTCCAGCGTGGAGCATCAAACGACACAGTTGCCCTGCTTAAAATGGATTTTACATTGTAGTAATCACGGCCAACACCTATGCCTATTCCCAAACGCAGTCCAAGATTCTTTTTTCCACCAATGAAATCACGGATTATCTCGGCCTGCTGGGCACTTAATACATTTTCTCCACCTGAAAAGCCAAGCGAAGTGTTTGCATAACAGGTAAACCGATTTCCCAAATATCCTTTTACAGCAAACTGCTGGCCCACTCCAGCATATCCAAAAGGGCCGGATACCCGCTCACCATAACTTCCGGAATAATCCAAACTCCACTTTAAATCATTAGGAGTCAAAGTGGTCATTGAAAATAAAAAAGGTTCTGGCGATCGTTTTACGGTTAGGAATATGTCTCCATCCTGATTTTGCGCCATTGCTGAATACAGCATAAACATGAATATCAGGAGAATAAGAATATTTTTATTCATACTAAATTTATGCATTTAAATAATCCATGAAAATTTTGAATTGTAATAATGAAAAGCAGGTTTTATCATCATTAACTTTCATCCAATTGAACACTTGATAAACTGAAAGGTTTTCAAACAAAACACGACAATTTTGACATGTAAAATTAGATATTATAGATTTCACTTCGTTTAAGAATTGATGAATATGTAATTACAATGCAAAAATCACCTGGCTTATTGCAGTCAATCCAAATATATTTAATAATTTGCTAATCAAAATTTCAAAAACCTAATACATGAAAAACCTCTTAAATTCCTTTCTTTTACTGGCCATTCTGGGATATGCAATCCCTTCCTATTCGGCTTTGCCACCCGATGATTTTGCTAAATCAGGCATCTCTGTTGGAGTGGTGGTAGAAGACCTAAATGAATCGCTGGACTTCTACATCAATGTTATTGGAATGGTTAAAACCAGTGAATTCAGTGTGGATGCTGATAAGGCCAAAGAATTGGGGCTGAGCAATGGAAACCGTTTCGATGTGAAAGTACTGAAACTCGAAAACAGCGAAAATGCACCCGAATGGAAATTGATGAGTTTTGGCAAAAAATCAGCTCATCCGAAACAAAACTATGTACCTGACGATACGGGGATTCAGTACATCACCATTTTTGTGAAATCGATGAAACCTATCCTCGAACGGATTCAGAAACACGGCGTAAAAACTCTGGGAAAATCGCCAACCATGCTTGATGCAGATCGCCAGTTTATTTTGGTTCAGGATCCGGATGGTAATTTTATTGAACTCATCGGGCCGAAATAATTCAGCTAAAAGCAGAAACGCAAGGCTTGCGACCTTGCGTTTCTGTATGTGAACGAAATTTAGTATTCGTCTTCATTAAAAAAGAAATCATCCTTGCTCGGATAATCAGGCCAGATGTCTTCGATACTTTCGTAGATCTCGCCTTCGTCTTCAATTTCCTGCAGATTTTCGATGACTTCCAATGGAGCACCACTACGGATAGCAAAATCGATCAATTCATCTTTACTTGCTGGCCATGGGGCATCCTCTAATTTCGAGGCTAATTCGAGTGTCCAGTACATATAATTATTTTATTAAGGTGGTTAAAACTGGTTTTTTAAAACTTTTGCGAATATAACAAAAATTCGGATTCTGCAAACAATTCAGAATATTATTCACTGACATCAGGAGACCACAGTATTTCCGCTGCTTTCTGATCCATCGACACCTTTCTGGAAAGTACAAAAAGATAGTCCGACAGGCGGTTCATGTACACAATCAGGTTGGGATCGACTTCCACTTTTTCAGCAAGTTCAACAATCAGACGTTCTGCTCTCCGGCAAACTGTACGCGCCACATGACAAAACGAAGTAGCCTGACAACCACCCGGCAAAATGAAGTTCCGGAGTTCAGGTAATTGCTCGTTCATCTCGTCCATTTCATTTTCAAGCAATAAGATATCTGAATCAAATACGGGCATTTGTTTTCTAATCAAGGTAATTGCTTCCTCAGTAGCCAAGTTGGCACCTATAACAAAGAGTTTATTCTGAATTTTTGCGAGCAACTCGTCGGCATGGCTATCAGTTTGCAGTGAACGAACAAGTCCGAGAAATGAGTTCAGTTCATCAACAGTTCCATAAGCATCAAGCCTGAGATCATATTTTTTGACACGTGTACCACCAATTAAACCGGTAGTTCCGTTGTCGCCTGTTCGTGTATAGATTTTCATGAAGCCCCTCCCCGACCCTCCCATAAGAGAGGGAGAAAAAATGTTGTATAAATATTTTTGAATTGCTCTAAAACTCAACGTTTCGCAGACTCCCTTCCCTTTGGGAAGGGTTGGGGTTAGGCTCCTTAGTAAACCGGATCAGGATTCACATAATCAGCTTCAATTTCACCGTCCTTCAGACGAATAATGCGATGAGCATGTTTCGCAATCGATTCCTCATGGGTCACCACAATCAGTGTATTTCCCTTGGAATGAATTTCGGCAAACAATTGCATAATTTCTTCCGAAATTTTCGAATCAAGGTTTCCCGTTGGCTCATCGGCTAAAAGAATGCACGGATTATTTACCAGGGCTCGTGCCACAGCCACGCGCTGCCGCTGACCTCCTGACAATTCGTTCGGTTTGTGCTCAATACGATCGGCCAAACCAACCTCGGTTAATATTTTTTCAGCCTGAATAATCCGTTGCTGCTTTTTAATTCCGGCGTAAACCAAAGGCAACATCACATTTTCGAGGGCAGTATTCCGGGGAAGCAGATTGAAAGTCTGAAATACGAATCCGATTTCCTTATTACGAATTTCAGCGAGTTCGTCATCCGACAAATGACTCACATCCTGATTATTCAATTCGTAGAAACCGCTTGTTGGAGTATCCAGGCAACCGATCACATTCATCAGGGTCGATTTTCCGGAACCTGAAGCACCCATAATGGCCACATATTCACCTTTATTGATATTCAGAGATACCGAGCGCAAAGCCCTGACTATCTGGGTTCCAACTTTATAATTCTTGACAATTTTTTCGAGTTTGATAACAGCATTCATCTTTTGACCGATTGGTTTGATTGCATTAGTTCAGGTTTGCTTCCTTCCATTACAATTTCATCGGCTAATTTATGATTTATTGAACAGAACCTGATTAGTTCATCCTTTTTTTATCTTTGTTCCATGTC
>JBAWZG010000319.1:0-3897 GCA_037143155.1 Bacteroidia bacterium | reverse complement strand
CGTCAGGAATTGAAGCTCGAAAACGGTCTGATTGAGCTGAAAGGGATCAACGGCGAATTGAATGCCCTGGCCAGAATCTGGGTAGAAGTCGATTCCCCAAATATCCATATTGATTTGACTTCAAACCGGAACATTTCAGCAAAGGCTGAATACCAGTACTGGCGTTTCGAAAAGAAACCCATTGTAACCCGATGGGTAGTGCCAAGTTTTATTGATTATCCTGGGAATGATATTTATTGGTATCCCGATACCGTAAAAACCTTGGGGAATCGCATCCTGTTCTATCACCAGAACAACAATGCCGATTTGGTCATCGATAAAGAAATCATCCAGCAGGATCTGCTTCATTTGAAAGATTCGTTGTGGAATCCATTGAAAGATTTTGTTTTTGGCGGAGAAATGCAGGGCGAGAATTTGGAGCTTAGTGGGAAATCTTCAGGAAACTACCTCGGCACCAAGTATCAAAGTATAGTTCTTCAAAGTAAAAAGCCATCGACAAAATTCCGACTCGATATTCAGTTGCATTCAGGTTATTTCAACGAAAACAAATCGTTCGAAAAATCGCTGACCGCACAATTGCTGCCTGAAAATGCCGATCTGAAGTCCAGATTTCAGGCTCATCAAAACTGGTGGAAAGAATTTTGGAACCGGAGCTATATTTCGATCAATCCCGATCACCCGAATTCAAGCGATTCAGTTTGGCAGGTCGGACGAAACTACAACATCTTCAGGTATCAGCTGGCATGCAATGCGAAAGGCGAATACCCAACTAAATTCAATGGCGGACTATTTACCTATGACCCGTATTTGACCGACAAAAATTTCAAAAACGAGAATCCCGATTTCAGGGCCTGGGGTGGTGGTGTGATGACAGCCCAAAACCAGCGGCTCCTTTACTGGCCACTCCTTAAAACCGGCGATTTTTCGATCCTGCCGCAACAATTCGATTTTTACCGGCGTGCCTTGAAAAATGCAGAATTGCGAACCAAAGACTACTGGGGACATGAAGGTTGCTGCTTCACCGACCAGATGAACCAGGCCGGAATTGTGTGTGGTCGCGAGTATGGCTGGAACCGACCCAAAGATTACGAGCGTGGCTTGCAAAATTCACCCTATCACGAGTATTATTTTACTTCCCAGCTCGAATTTTCCTTCATGATATTGGAGTACTATCGCTATTCAGGGGACGATATAAGCTTGTACATGCCTTTTGTGAAATCGGCGGTGCGATTCTTCGATCAACACTACCGTTTCAGGGCGAAGCAAAACTTTGGCAAAGAGTTTTCCGACGATGGAAAATACATTTTTTACCCTTGTATGGCTCTTGAGACATACACCGGTCATGTTAGAAATCCTTCGGATGTGATTGCAGCGCTGACCGTTTTAACCCGAGAACTTCAGGCACTTCCTGAAAAATATGTTTCGGCGGACGAAAAAGCCGGATATGCGGTTATGGCTTCCTGTTTGCCTGAAATGCCTCGCCGCGAAATGCAAGGACACGCCACCATTGCCCCGGCCGAAAAATGGGACAAAATTATCAATGTGGAGATTCCTCAATTGTATCCGGTCTTTCCCTGGTCATTGTTTGGAGTCGGAAAACCCAATCTGCAACTGGCCATCGATACCTGGAAGTTTGGGGTCGACAACGCCAATCAGAAAGACTATGTCAGCTGGCACCAGGATGCAATTTTCTGCGCCAGGATGGGGCTGACCAATGAAGCTGCAGCGATTACCATTAAAAAGTTACGGGATTCCAACCGGCGCTTCCCAACGTTCTGGGGACCCGGGCACGACTGGGTTCCCGACCATAATTGGGGCGGAAGCGGCATGATCGGTCTTCAGGAAATGCTGATGCAAACCACCGATAATCGAATCATTCTTTTCCCGGCCTGGCCTAAAAACTGGGACGTATCGTTTAAGCTTTGTGCGCCAAATAACACCACAGTGGAATGTACCTACCAGAACGGGAGAGTTAGTTCACTGAAAGTCACACCTGAAAACCGGATGAAGGACGTGATAAACATGCTAAAAAATTGACCTCATGAGAAAAAGATCGACTCCCTTGATTAAATGCATTTTGTTGATAATGGTTTTGCTGGTTTCAACCCAGGTATTCTCCCAAACCTCCTTGCCCCCCGGCTATCCCGACCGCAGCCCATCGCTCGATGTTTTGCCCGGGTTTGTCCATCCGCCCAAAGGTTATGGCGAAGTACCTTTCTATTGGTGGCAGGGCGACACCCTGACCCGCGAGCGCCTCGAATGGCAGCTCAACCAATTGCAGGGCAAAGGAATTTCGAGCCTGCAAATCAATTACAGCCATTTGGATCAGGGTGGCATCTCGTATGGCCTGTCGAATCCCAGTAAACCGGCCTTGTTCACCGATGCCTGGTGGGATTTGTTCAAATGGTTCAGCACCGAAGCCCAAAAGCGGGGAATGACGGTCAGTCTGAGCGATTACACGCTTGGGATTGGTCAGGGCTTTTCGATGGACGAAGCCATTAAAGAAAATCCCGAACTCAATGGTTCGGTATTACGGAAATGGGATAAAATACTATCCGGAAAAGTTGAGCAGAAATTGCCTGAAAATCTGCTCAGCTTAACTGCATTCAGCATAAATGCCGACAGTTCGCTTATTCCTGAAAGCCGAAAGAATCTGCTGCCCGAAAGTGCTAATGGAATCCTGAAATATGATTTTGGAACCGAAAAATGGAAAGTGGTTCGTGTGTATCCGGAGCGGTTGGTTCCTTCGTACGATCCGATGAATCCCAACAGCGGCAAGGCATACAACAAACATTTCTTCGGCAAATTTGAAGAGGCCTTGGGCAAAAACTCCGGAAAGCTCGACTTCTTTTTCTCGGATGAACTGAATTTCAGAGTCGGTGGAAATCTCTGGAACAGCACTTTTGCCGCGGAATTTAAAAAGCGAAAAGGCTATGATGTGGTTCCGTACCTCGACGCCTTGTTTTATCCGATTGGCAGCATGACCCCCAAAATCAGGCTCGATTTCAACGACGTGCTGGTGAGCCTGAGCGAAGAAAATTTCTTCAAACCGGTGTTCGACTGGCATGAGGAGCGCGGGATGATTTTTGGCTGCGATCATGGTGGCCGTGGCCGCGAGGTGGCCGAATTTGGCGATTACTTTCGCACCCAGCGCTGGAATCAGGGACCGGGTTCCGATCAGCCCAATCTGGGGAAAGACATTATCAAAGCCAAGGTGGCTTCATCGATTTCGCATTTGTACCAACGGCCGCGTGTCTGGCTCGAAGGTTTCTACGGAAGCGGCTGGGGCACAAATTCTTCGGATGTGACCGATGCCATTTTTGCCAATTTCGTGGCCGGATACAACCTCCTGTCTTTTCATGGTTTGTACTATTCCACACAAGGCGGCTGGTGGGAATGGGCGCCGCCCGACAACCATTTCCGCATGCCTTACTGGCAGCAGATCGATCCGCTGATGAATTGCATCCAGCGCCTGTCTTACCTGATGTCGCAGGGTGTTCACCAATGTGATGTGGCCATTTTGTACCCGGTTGAACCGGTTGTCGCTGGAATGGATGGAAACCGTTCGGTGAGTACCGCTTTCGAAGCGGGCGAAAAATTGTATGATCAGGGCATCGACTTCGATTTCATCGATTTCGAATCGCTTGGGCGTTCCAAGCATGCCGATAAGGAAATTCAGGTTTCCGGAGAAAAATACAAGGTGCTGGTCATTCCGTCGATGAAAGCCATTCGTTATGCCTCGCTTCAGAAAATTCAGGAATTTGTGAATGACGGAGGAATCGTGGTCAACATTGGCGACCGTCCGGAGGCGACCGAAAAGAATGGCTCCAACGATCCTGAACTGCTCAAACTAACGAACAATATTTTTTCCGAAAGAAAGAATTTAATTCAGGTAGC
>JBAWZG010000318.1:0-3915 GCA_037143155.1 Bacteroidia bacterium | reverse complement strand
CGCCATGACCAGAAACGGTTCTGGTAGATGAAAAGTCTGATCGCCGATGGTCACTTGATGTTCCTGCATTGCTTCGAGCAGGGCGCTCTGTACCTTGGCGGGCGCGCGGTTGATTTCGTCCGCCAGAATGATGTTGGCGAATACCGGTCCTTTTTTGACGAAAAAGTCGGACTCTTTCGGATTATAGATCAGCGTACCGGTCAAGTCGGCGGGCAGCAGATCGGGCGTGAACTGGATGCGGTGAAACGAAGTTTTCAGCGCGGCGGCCAGCGTTTTCACAGTCAGGGTTTTGGCCAGCCCGGGGACGCCTTCGAGCAGCACATGGCCGTTGGACAGCATACCGATGATAAGCCGGTCGATGAGATAATACTGACCGACAATCACTTTGCCGATTTCAGCCTTAAGAGAATGAATGAAAGCGCTTTGTTCGCGCACCTTTTGGTTGATCACTTCGATACCTGACATGGGAAACTCCTTTCGAACAGTTTGCGAGTAAGAGACTATGCGGCAGGTTGCAATGTTCAATACTTTATTCATTACATTGATGTAATGCTTCGTACAGAACGATGGATGCAGCGTTGGCCAGGTTGAGCGAGCGGACGAGATCGAGTTTCATGGGAATGTTGTAAACATCATCCGGATGCGCTTCCAGCAGTTCCAGCGGCAGACCGCGGCTCTCGCTGCCGAAAATCAGACAGTCGCCGGGCCGGTATTCGGCTTCGGTGAAGCTTTTTTTCCCGCTGGTGCTGAAGAACAGATTCCGTCTTTCAGGAAAAGTCTCAAAAAATTTTACAAGGTTTGGAAACCGGCGGACTTCAACAGCGTCCCAGTAATCGAGTCCGGCGCGTTTTACTTCCCGGTCGGTCAGACGGAAGCCGAGCGGCTCAATCAGGTTGAGAACCGTTCCTGTTGCGGCGCACAGCCGGGCAATATTGCCGGTGTTTTGAGGAATTTCTGGCTCAACCAGCACCAGGTTAAAGGGCGGTTCAGGCCATTTGAAATTGATCTGGTGTCTTGGCCTCATGGTTTTAAGTGGTGGAGGTAAGGAGGAACTGCATTCCATAGATCCACAAAGTAACTTAAGTATAGTATTATAAACAATTTACACAATATTTCAAGGCTTCCCTACAAACTGCGAATTCTGTATTTTTGTAGCAGAATATGATGCCCCCCAACAAGCTTTTCCGAAAGAAAGTACGAAAAATAACAATTGCCCTCTTATATTAAAAACTTCAATCGGTAAAACGGTAGCGATAACAGGGACTATGCGTTAGAAATTGCCCAGTGCAGTCCCTCAACCCGCCAGCAACCGTTCCCGCACCCAATCCGTCAAAGTATTTCCAGATTTAGCCGCCTGTTTTTTGATCGAGGTCAGATCGGCCACGCTAAAGCGAACCGGTAGCATTTTGTTTCTCGGTGCTGACGGGTCTAGGCAGGGTCTTCCTCTGGGTTTTGATTTAGTCATGGCGTGGACTGTATCGCCACCGGTGCAAAACGGCAATAAATATGTATATACATATTGCATTTTCTGTTAATTATGTATATACACATTTAAGTAACAAACAAAGGAGCCCCGTAATGACAAAAAACGCATCTATTTACCTTCGAGTTTCGACCGGGAACCAATCAACCGACTCCCAGCGGATGGAAGTTGAGAATTACTGCAAGCGGCAGGACTGGAATATTTATAAGGTATATGAAGACCATGGGATTTCCGGAGCACATGCCGATAATAGACCCGCGCTGAACAAAATGCTGGCAGATGCGAAGGACGGAAAAGCTGGGGATGTGGTGGTGGTATACAAAATTGACCGAATGGCGAGGTCTACAACCGACCTTTTGCGAATCCTGTCGGAGTTAAAAACAGCCGGAGTTGATTTCTGTTCAACTACACAGGCGATAGATACGACGAATGCCATGGGAAAAATGGTTCTGACATTTTTGGGGGCTATAGCGGAATTTGAGCGGGAAACCTTGGTTCAGAGGGTGAAAAGTGGATTGGCTAACGCCAGAGCGAATGGGGTTCAGCTTGGACGCCCACGGATAGGGTTCGATATCGGTGCCGCATTAAGGATGCACCAAGAAGGAATTGGCGTCCGGAAGATCGGAAAGCAACTTGGAGTCAGTCATGTGACCGTCCATCGCTATCTCCGGAGTGTAACTTTAACCCAATCGCCAAAACAGCCCCAAACACGTTTCGCAGACCCTGTTACTAAAAAAGAAATGTGCTGTTAATCAATTTTTAGTATTTGAAACGAACTTGGGTGCCATGCTCCAACATAACACCGGCACGGATCAGCGGGTTCTTGCGAGTTGTTTAAACCGGCATGGCGCAGATAATTTGACTATTTGTGGAATCTGCATATTACGGTTGATATAATTATTCCAGCAATTGATCGGAACTGGGTTATCTGGATTCCCTCGGCTTCAGTTGAAGTTCTGAAGCTACTACTCAAATACTTATTCAGTTTAAACTTGACTTCATACATGATTTATGTAAATATAAGAAAGTAGTCGGACGGGATGACACTTCATAGATAGCCAATAGCTGGTGTTGAGCCAAAGTGTCAGGTCGAAGGAAGTGAAAGGTAACAGAAAAGTTTATACCGGGCTGACACTTGGAATTTGAAGAATATGAAGATGAGATCGAAGTGTCAGGTCGAGGAATGTGGTTAGTAGTAGAATATTTAATGTCGGGATGACACTTATGTAAGTGTAGTAATTGCAAATAGTTATACAAGTGTCAGCCTTATATGGGAATAGAATACGTTACAAGAAAGGAAAGAAATATAAATGGAGATAAAAAAAATGAATTCAATTCAAAATCAATCAAACGTTCAAACTGAATCCGGGATGACAACATCATGCCTGCAACCGGTAGCAAACCTTCCAGCTTCATTGGTATCCATCCTGAATACTGGGAATTCATCGTATCTTCATTGGTATCAAAATCCGAAACCCATCAAGTTCAAGCCATACCACACCGCATGTAATCTCAAACTATTTGAGTTTTTTAGAAAATCAATTACCGACAATTCCGGTAAGTATTTCAAATTCACAAAGACGCACCGCCAGCCATTGATGGCGATTCTATGTCATTTACAACTATCCGCCCGAACAAATAGGCCGGTTGAAATTTCTATAACTGATAAGCGTCCGCTGAAAAATATCATCTATGCTTTAGAACGGATGGGCATGATTGACTTTAAGATCGGTTATTCCGATGTGACCGCAAACCATTCACACCTATCAAAATACCGGCCCACAGACAAATTTCGCGAAACGTTATGCTCGGCAAAATGCACACTGAAAGACATCGAACAGGTCAGAGTGGTTAATATCAAAGATGAAAACGGCAAGACGGTAGACCGCATCAATTTGGATGGCACCACCCAGGATGGGAAATGTATCAAACTGTTCAACGACTTCATCAAACAGCATGAAATCCAATGCGACATCCAGCCCGATGATTTCGATCAAAATGACCACTTATACGGTTTGGAAGGCATTATCTCCCTAAACAGCCAAGTTGCCAGGATCTACACCGGCGAAGAGGGCATAGGCGGATTCATACGAAACGGCCAAGTATGACAAAGCCAGCCCGGAAAAAATGCAGTGGTGGGAGGATGCCAAGTTCGGCCTGTTCGTTCACTGGGGGGTCTATTCGACTCCGGGAGGGATGTGGTCCAAGGACAACACCTTCGCGAGCTGGTTCAATGACGACGCGAATGATCGTGTGGAAGTAAAGGGATATGCTGAACAGATTCTGAACGAAGCGCAGATACCGCAGAACGAATATATAAAGCTCGCCGAAGTTTTTAATTGGTCGAAGTTCAACGCGCAGGATTTCATCAACCTGTGCTTTGCGTCGGGACAACGTTACATCGTCATTACGTCAAAGCACATCGACGGATT
>JBAWZG010000317.1:0-3925 GCA_037143155.1 Bacteroidia bacterium | reverse complement strand
TAAACTTTAAAACCCTTTACCTGTGTAACTCCAATCCTATCAATAAAGAGTTCGCAGCTCATTTCTTCGATCAGGAATTCACCTTCACGGGTTCGGTACTTGCTGCAAATGTTGTAGATCAGATGACGAAGTACATTAACAGGCAGGTCAAAATCTCCGGAAACTGACAGCCGGTTCGACCAGAAACGGTTCCAGTTTCTCCAATATTTAGGAAGAATGCCGGTATTCTCCTTTTCGTATTCAAATGAGAAGTTGGCATTTTGAGTTCCACCGGCATTGTTTGGATTGTTGATCATGAGCCGGGGCGAAAAAGCCTGTGTTTTTGCTTTCCAGGTATTCATATTTCCCTGCTGGTTGACCAGTGTCAATTGATCGTTTCCCAGGCAACCGGACCATGAGGATTTGATTTCTTCCACTTCCTCCCGGCCAAACTCATGCCAGCCGTTTTGAAGACCAATCGAGATTTCCTCCCAGCCCAAAACATCGGTGGTATCTGAGGCCATGGTTGCTCCATTAACTTTCTCCTGCGTGATCCATTTGTACTGGTAATAAGTGTTGTTTGAACTCATGAGCCTTATTTCACCTTCTGATGGACTGGCAATTGCCCACAATCCCAGCCAGTCAGCTACCGGCGGTTTGATATCCGCTTTACGGTCGCTGAGATCATTAAAGCGCTCGGCAAATACCAAATCGTTGGAATCATGGTCACGAACGAATTTCAGTGCCACATTTTTCTGCTCACCGATTTCCCAAACACCGATAAAGTACTGATCCAGATCAATAGATGGACCGTTCAATAACTTTTCACGGGAAAGAATATTGACCGTATAGTCAGGTAAAAAGTGAAAACAAACATTGGCAAGGTTTTGAGTGGAAAGGATCAGATCTCCCACTTTCATTTTAGGAAGGTGATTTTTAGGAACAATTTTATAGAAATAGAACCGGGTGTAGCTGTACAATTTCACTCCGGCAGAGTAGTAAATTGTATCGACACCACCTATTTCTCCTCCAATTTCAGGAGCTGGTGCATTTGTAGGAGTTGACTGATAAATCAATTCTCCGGTTTGCAGATACTCCGTGACGGTGATATCGTAATTGTTATAAATGCAAAGGTTTCGAAGCTGAGTATCTTCATTCAGAAAGTTCGTGCCGATGTGAAACCCATTGTCTTTCAGGGCTTCTTTAATCACATAATTCAGAAAGAAGAAAGGAGAAACAACCGTTACTTTGCCCGATTCATAGGTATTGTGCTTTTCTGTCAGAACCTGTAAGTTAATTTGAGATTCCTCCATATCCACAGTGTTTCCCGGTAGAAGTTGATTGACTTTACAATTGGTTGTTTTATTAAACAGGTAACTCATCACTTCCACATCGTAAGTTTCATTGGTTGCCTGCAGACCTTTCCCGGGAACACTGGCAAACACGGTTCGTTTAACTGTTAATCCTTTATCGGTAAAAAAGCCGTGGTTCATGATCGGAAATGCGCAAAAGGGATGCTCATCCGGATTGTAATTTGAACTGGCCACCCAATCGATTTCGCGGGAGAAAACCGGAATATCCAGCAGATCGCGTTCCTGTTCCAGTTCACCCAACACACCGACCTGATCAATCAGGGAAGCTTCATAAGTACCAGCGTCCCCTGAGCCTGTCGAAGGGGATGCACTTGTAATCGTTAGAGTTCCGGACATCAGCAGCACACCGCCAAAACGAATCTCGAAGCCCGGAAATTTCTGATTGAAACTCGTTCTATACTTAGCAAAGCGTTCAGGAAAACCGAATAAGGTGCGGGTATATTCATTCATCGGAAACGTGATTCCAAGACCAAAACTTCCAGGTATTTTATCAAAAGCACAAACCGGGCTTTTCCATGTCAACTGCATGGAAAAGTCAACTGGCAGCGGTATGTTATTTCCTTTAAGGGTGAGGGTGAGCATGGTACTTCATTTAATAGCTTATTTCAAATTTCAGAACGTCTTCCAGATTGACAAGGGAAGTGACCAGCTTCTCCTGAGCATCCGACCATACACGGATCGCCTGCCTGGAGTTCAGGATTTCCTGTGGAACCGATTTGCCTGTTTCTGCCCTTCGAATAATATATCCATCGGTCACAAAGAGCAGATCCCTTGTCCGGCTTTTTATCTCCTGAACCTTGTCAGCACGGGCAGTTTCAAGAGTTAAAAGGTCTGTTCTCGGACTGATCGAGTAAATCACCACATCAAACTGCTCACTGTAAAATGGATCTCCCAGCTCGTCCAATACCGGATCGTACTCAGGGATTACTTCATCACGCCATCCATCCTGATAGTGTAGTTCTGTCATGTTCTCATATCCACCCCAAAAAGACTGGCCGTTTTCACGGGTAAAATTCGAGGGAATGCCTGATTGAACGATTTGGTTGTTCCTGACTAAATGTTTCATATTTTTAAAGTATTGCCGGATAGAGTTTTGGAGCAGGGTAAGAAGATATATCTCCCCAGTTTTCATTAATATATGTTCGAATCTGGATCGTATTTGTAAATGTGCTTCCGTTGGCAGATTTCACAAAAAACTTATTGGCAAATCCTCCAACTGCGCCATAATCAGTGCCATTAAACGCCATCCGCTTACCTTCTCCTCCGGCCACAAATGGATTAAGCTGATAGGCCATACCACTCCAACTGGTGCCGCTTGACGAGGCCGCTATCTGATAATAAGGACCGTTACCAACCACATAAAACGTGTTCATTCCACCCACACAAATGCCATAAGCGGCAGACAATATTGTCGTACCTCTTCCCGTCCATGTTATACCATCTGTAGATGACGCTAAAGTGTTGGTCGTTCCATTTCCTGCTGCGACCCATATAGAACCATTCCAGGCTACTCCATTTCCTGAAGTAAATACCGAAGTGTCTCTGCCGGTCCATGTTATTGCATCGGTTGACGATGCAATTTTATACGTTCCAGTGCCAACAGCAACCCACAAACTTCCGTTCCAGGCTAAAGCATTACATCCTGAGGTTAGGCCGGAAGTACCTCTGGCTGTCCAGTTAATCCCGTCGGTAGAGCTAATAAAACTATTCGTTCCGGTACATCCACCCACCCACATCTTACCATTCCAGGCGACAGCATTACAATTCGTAAAAAGACCACCAGTATCAGTGGTTGTCCAATTTATACCGTTAGCACTATATTGCATGCGACCATAACCACAACCCATGACCCACATTTTACCATTATTTGCAACAGATTTGCCTGCCCATGCAATAGTTATTCGTACCCAAGTTGTTGCATCATAGCTGTAATACATATAGTTATATCCATTGAAATCTAATGCAATCCACATCGGAGTTAATTTCTGCGAGTTAAGCTTTGACACCGAAATACCTATCCCTGGAATCATACGCTATGCTCCTTTCATTATCATCGTTAATAGTTTCTCGCTTCCTGATGTAGAATCAATGCAGGTAAGGTTGACATAAAACACCCCTGTAGTTCCAAACGATTCGTTTCCACTTACCGGAACGTGCCTGGCTCCAGCTGCCCATGAAGGTGTAAATCCGTTTGCAGTAATAACGAGCAGGTAACTCCTGTTCAACTGGAATCCTGAAAATGTAAAAGCGGTATTGGCTGCAAGAGTAATTGTTCCGATTCCGTTGGCTGAAAGGTCAACCGAACTGGTCACGGTTGCTTTACTGACCAATGCTGCGGCAACTTTGGCATAAGCAACTGAAGCGTCTGCCGGAGTTCTTGAATCCGAAAGGCGTAAATCAGAGGTAGAAACCTTTAGTTTCATCTCCTGACCAATACGTGTTGCCAATGCTGCTATTCGAACGGCTAAACTCATGGTTTGATTTTAAACTATCGCTGCATCAAAAACGGTAACATAGTTAGTTTCCGGGTCGCCCAATTCGGTTTTGGTGTAGGCATCCGTAATGCCAAAACC
>JBAWZG010000316.1:0-3932 GCA_037143155.1 Bacteroidia bacterium | reverse complement strand
CCCACCCTGGCTCTTACCTCTTTTTCTATGCTTTTGGCGTAATCGTCGAGATTGATTTTCTTCAATTGCGCCAGTTGACTGGCGAAATCGGGATTCTGTGCAATCATGTCGCCGCTGGTCCAGGTTTCAGCCACAGTTCCGCCCCAGGAAGTATTGATCAATCCGATCGGAACTTTCAGTTTCTGGTAGAGTGCCCTTCCGAAGAAATAAGCCACCGCCGAGAATCGCGGCGAAGTAGCCGGAGAACATGCTTGCCACTGTTCCTCCTCCACATTATCGAGTGGAATTTGCGAAATCTTCTTTTTTACCGTAAATAAACGGATCTCAGGATAAGCGGAAGCAGCGATTTCGGCTTCGGCATTTTTTGCGGTAACCAGGTTGAATTCCATATTCGATTGTCCGGAGCAAACCCAGACTTCGCCAATCATCACGTTATCGAAAGTCTGTAGGTTTTTACCTTTTACCGTCATCTGATAGGGTCCTCCGTAATTCATGGCCGGCAATCTGACTGACCATTTTCCGGCTTTACTCGCTTTAACTGAAACAAGCGCTTTTTCGAGAGTAACGGTTACTTTCTCACCCGGCGCAGCCCAGCCCCAAACCGGAATTTCCATGCCCTGCTGCAACACCATGTTGTTACTGAAGAATGGCGGAAGTTTGACCTGAGCTGCCAAACTACCCGCAATCAGAAGAAGCAATAAAGTAATCCATTTTGTTCTTGAAACGAGTCTGAAGTTTTTCATTTGTATGGGAATTTAGATTATTTTACTTTATAAAAAAGCACTGTAGCAGGTATTTCCTGCTTTTCGATTCCGGGACCTGACCAGCTAACCGTCAATGCTTTTCCTCCGCCACACTGCATATATTTCACCATAATGGGGTGCAAACCAGCTTTCAAGGCAACAGTTCCGGGTTCCTCAACTGCTCCGTGATTGGCATCGTTTTCAATAAGCTCCTCGCCATTAATATACAAGCGGCTGCCATCATTCGATTTCAGGTAAAACGTGTAAATACCATCATTCGGAACCTGGATGTACCCGGTGTACCGGAAGCCAAAATAGGTTTCACGCTTACGGTCATTGAAATTGAACGTTCCGGTAACTCCTGAAAAAACAGGTTTTACCAAATCCATGTCGGTAACATTCACAAAAAAACGCTCAAAATAATCGTATTTCAATCCCGGTTTAGTTGAAGTTACCAGAATTGATTCCTTCAGTTTTGCCTTTTCGAATTGGCAGCTATATGCAATACCCGGAGATTTTGCCGGTGCAAATGCTTTCATTTTGATAATAGTAGTTTCAGTAATCCTGAAAGGTTTTTCATATAGTTCTGAATTTTCATTTGGCTCAGAACCATCCAAAGTATACCGGATACTTGAATTTTCTGTATCGCAGCCCAGCGAAACTATGGTCGATTTTTCGAACAGCAAATCTCCGGATTTGATGTATGGTGGCTGAACAACAGGTTCGCCATTCTTGGAATATGGACGATCTGCTTTGGCAGTTCCCCAGTTTTTATTCGGGTTCGGTCCCATCTCAAAAACCAGTTCTCCACCATTCATGATATCTTCTTGATTCAGGAACGACTTGGAATAATCTTTTCCGTTCAGCTTGGCCGACTGGATGTAAACATTTTCTTTCGAAACCTGATTGGCTTTAATCACAAATTTCTTTCCACTCTCCAGATTAATCGTGGCTTTTGAAAATAAAGGCGAACCAATTTCATAAAAAGTTTGACCAGGAGCAACCGGATAAAAACCCATAGAACTTAAAATGTACCAGGCTGAAATCTGTCCACAGTCGTCATTTCCGGCAATACCATCGGGTTCGGCTGTATATAGTTCATTCAGAATCCGGCTGACAAGTTTTTGTGTTTTCCAGGCTTCGCCTACATAATTGTACAGATAAGGAAGTTGCTGACCAGGCTCGTTGCCATGCCAGTATTGGCCAATGGAACCACGTTCGCTACGTTTCGATTCGAGGGTGAAAAGGGTATCAAGCCAATTTGCGAACGCCTTGTCACTGCCGAATTTGGCAACCAGTCCGTCAACATCATGTGGAACATACATGTACTGGTAAGCATTTCCTTCGGAATAAGCTGAATTCACCAGCGGATCGAATGGTTTAAGCCATTTTCGGTCGAAGCTTTTCCCTCGCACAAAACCAACCGACGGATCGAAAACGTTTTCCCAGTAATGTGCCCGTTGATGATAGGTATCGTAATCCTGTTGTTTGTCCATTGCTTTGGCCATCTGCGAAATACACCAGTCATCGTAGCAATATTCCAACGTTTTGGAAACCGATTCGCCCTGACAATCGAACGGCAGGTAGCCGATCTTTTTATAGTATTTCAGACCCAGTTTGTCGAGTTCTGCACTGTGCTTGACGGCCATGAAAGCCTTTTCCACATCATAGTTCCGGATTCCTTTCATGTAGGCATCCACAATAACCGGCACCGCATGATAACCCAGCATGTCGTCGGTGTAGTTTCCGGCCAGCGGCCACATCGGGAGTCGCCCGCCATCATCATACATTTGCAACAATGACTTAATAAAATCGGTTGTTCTTTTCTGTTCAATAATGGTGAACAGCGGGTGCAAAGCGCGGTAGGTATCCCACAACGAGAAAACCGTGTAATGAACCGATCCTTCACTTTTATGAATTTGATGGTCCACGCCGCGGTACTGGCCGTCAACATCAGAAAAAGTACATGGGCTCAGATGAGCGTGATACATGGCCGTATAGAAAATTTTTCGCTGATCGACGGTTCCACCCTCGATTTCAATTTTTGAGAATTCCTTTTCCCAGGCCAGTTCTGCAGCTTTCTTAACCCCATCAAAATCCCAGTCGGGAATTTCTGCATCCAGATTTTTCCGCGCGCCTTCCGCACTGACAGCCGAGATGCCTACTTTCACCAATATCGTTTCATTGGCTTTGGTCTGATAATTCACCACCGCCTTGATATTTTTTCCGTTGGCTTCGGTTAATTCTTTCCGGATCGTATCGTTCACTGCCAGTTCAAACGAACCAAACGGTTTGGAGAAACGGGCAACAAAGTAAACATACTGGTCCCAGGCCCAGCCATGCGAACGGCGCAAGCCTTCAATCTCAGTATCGCTGATTTTCTTGATGTTCAGAACTTCGGCACCAAACGGATAAGCCAGATCGATCACAATGTGAGCGCTGTCGCTCTTAGGAAAGGTATATTTGTGGAACCCGGCACGTAAAGTTGTAGTCAGTTTAGCCTGAATGTTAAAATCTTTCAGCAGCACCGAATAAAATCCGGGTGAGGCTTTTTCGTGCTTGTGATCAAATACCGATCCGTATCCTGAACCTTTCTTTCCGGGAGTCATTGGATTTAGTTGAACTTTGCCAGTCGTTGGCATAAATAGCACATCTCGGTATTCTGGCTCTCCCACTCCATTCAGGTGGGTGTGCGAAAAACCCAGAATTGTACTGTCGGCCGAAGCATAACCGCCACAGGAATTGAGTCGCGTATCCGGTCCCAACTGTATACCACCAAACGGCATGCTGGCAGCCGGCCAGGTGTTGCCATCAGCGCCTGTTCCGATAAATGGATCGACCAATTTAGTATAGTTATGCGTTTGGCTGGTAGACTTTGTACATGAGCAAAAGATTGCCAGGCTTATGAGAATCAGGAATATTTGTTTGACAGGTTTCATTGTTTATTACATGGTTTTGAAAAAATATTGATTCTAATATTATATTCTTTGCCGTCTGCTTCAGCAGACGGATGATTGGCGAAAATAGCTAATGGCTTCAGCTCCAATTGGGCTAAAGCCCTGATTTATTTTCATTCCGATGTCCGTTGACTAAAGTCAACGGCAAAGGATAGCAAAGCATTTTCAACAATTTAGCTATACCGATTTATTGGGCTTAATGAAACAACACTCCTGCCGGAACTTGCTGCCG
>JBAWZG010000315.1:0-3963 GCA_037143155.1 Bacteroidia bacterium | reverse complement strand
GCCGGTTATAATTAAATTTCGGGCAAACCAGATTGAGCCGGGCGGATTCTGTCAAGGGCGAAAGTCAGTTTCATCCCCAGGAGAATCGGAAGAAAAGGGAAAGTGAACAAGCACGAAGTGCCGGAGGTTGCTGTACTTGGATCTTTAATCTGCAGCAGCTGACGGCCCTTGACTTTTCCGGCTGGCGATCAATAACTTCGCACCGAAAATTTGAGTGTAACAGCTTATTTATCAGATGGGGTTAAAATAGCGACCATAAAAAAAACCTTGCTCGGCAAGGCTCTATTTCCCTTAGAAAGGAAGATCGTCTCCGGTGACCGGCTCCAATATTTCTTTTTGTTTTCTTGGTGCTTTTGTAGCGGGTGCTTTAGCAGGCTTTTCTGTTTTTTCTTCTTCTGCCTGAGATACATAAACTGTGTAATCTCTTCCGAAGCTGTCGGCCTGTTTCATTTTTGCTACCTCGAAGGTGACATACTCGATTCCGTCGAAGAAGTAAGCGAATTTTTGAAGATCTTCGAGTTTGCAGGTAACTTTTGCGATTGATAATCCGGCGACTTGTTTTCCTTTTCCAATGTAGTTTTTTACGAAAGTTTTCATGATAATAAATTTTTAGAGTTAAAATTATATGCAAGATACCAGTGGAGCTTGGGAGGGGCAGTCAAGGAGGAACTGGAACTAACGCAACAAAGTGAGTATAAGCCGGGAAAATCCTTGAGTGAGGGGACCGATACGTGAAGAGAAACACTTTCTTAGCGTATAATTTAAACCAAAATATATCATGGGAGCCAAACTGTAAAAACCATTTGGACAGGAGCTCAGGAGGATAAGTCAATAAAAGTAAAGGCAAAGGAATTGATAAAATGCCATATTGTAAGAGGAGTGTGTCACTTGGTAGCCAATGGCTGACTACTGGAAGAGCTTTACCAGTTTATAATGGCAGAGGGAGGAAAAGTCGATAGGATAAATCACCTATTCAAAAGCAACATTCACAAAAGTTGAAGCTGGTCATCAGATCATCCGGATAAGGGAAATAGAAGTTGAGCAAGGTATTAATCTGGGGAGTTAAATTTTAACGAACAAAAAAGGGGCGAAGCCACCCCTCTCTTTGATTAATCTTCGTCTGGTTTCATGATGAAAATTGCAGTTGACGGATCGTCAAAGTCTTGCGCCGTGATAAATGCTTTGAGGGTGACGGTTCTTGTCAGGCGATCCCCGTCAATCTTTTCATTCTTTTCCCAATTGCCCTTGTCAGGTAGTCTGCAGTTTAGTTTAAACAGAAGCAACTGACTGGGGGTTAATTTGGCAGCAATCCGAAACATCCAGAGTATGTCCCACAGGCGGCCGGAAAGGTTTTGTTCCGATTCCATGCCTGCAGGTACTTCGACATACTTGTCCCAAACGGCCCTGGTGAGGTAGACCGGGAATTTGATGCCAGCTTCCTTGGATTCAGCAGCTGCAACACGAACCAAGTAACCGTCTGCGACAGCCTCTTTGGTGGTGTAGGTGGAAATAATCTTCATATCGTCAAAATCACTCATGTGTTTTCACCGTTGCCTTACGGATTTATTTTGGCATCTGGCTCGCCGTTATACTTAAATTTCGGGCAAACCAGGTTGAGCCGGTCGGATTCTGTCAAGGGTGAAAGTCAGTTTTGACCAGAGAGGGAAAGCACACAAAGGGGAAAGTGACCAAACGCGAAGCGCCGCTGTGTACTGCACCAAAAACTTAATTTTGCAGTAGCTCAGCGGCCCTTTACTTTTCCGATCCGGCGATCAATAAATTCGAGCGGAATTTGAGTGTAATAGCGTATTTCTCATAGGAGGGTTCTATGAGTTTTAAGGATGGGATGAAATAAATTAACTTTGATCAGCTAGGCTCTGTCAATGTGCTTTCGAATGGTCTTCAATTGTTCCTATTTATTAGGTTTACAATTACTTTTGTCATTGTATCCTTTTCTTCCGGTTTGCTGATTGCTATCATTAAAGTTAGTGCTACCAACGTGTTGTCTGCAATTCGCTTATTCCCATTTTCATCGAATAAAATTCCGTTCCGTTCTAAAAAATATAAGAATAGAAATGCAGCGATCCGTTTATTTCCATCAGAAAATGAATGGTTTTTGGTGATGAAGTACAATAAATTAGCTGCTTTTTCCTCAATGCTTGGATACAAATCAATTCCTCCAAAAGTCTGATAAATGGTTGATACTGAACTTTGAAATGAATCATCCTTTTCATGACCGAACAAATCACTATTTCCGTGCGCTTTCTTCACCAATTCTATCTGCCTTATAGCTTCTTCATAGGTTAATTGATAAATCTCCTTTCCAGATGTATCTTTTATTTCAAGGCTTTGATAATCGTACCTATCTAAAATATCCAATGCATAAGCATAATCCGAAATTATTTTCAGCAATCCTATACTTTCATCATTGGTCAAAGCTTTGTAATTTAATACCTGCCCAAGTAATTTTACCGAGTCCTTAAGTTCTTTCAATTGCTCAGTCTTTTGCTCTAATCTTTTTTCATTTAGAGAGTATCCCTTTATCAAATACTCTTTTAATATTTTATTTGCCCAAATTCTAAATTGAGTAGCACGCCTAGATTTGATACGGTATCCGACTGATATTATAACATCAAGGTTATAATAGTCTACCTGATAAATTTTGTCATCAGTAGCAGTTGTTGCATTTTTTGCAACAACTGAATTTCTGTTCAATTCCTTCTCTTTGAAAACATTATTTATATGTCTTGAAATCACAGATTTGTCCCGCTCAAATAAATCAACCATTTGGCTTAAGTTCAGCCAAACAGTTTCATTGTCAAGCTGAACATTTATCTCAGTCTTACCGTCCTCAAGCTGATAGATTTCAATATTTGAACTATTCATGGTTTTCAATTTGTCTCAAAAATACAAAACGGAAATTGTAGAATGCTTAATCATTTAAAAAATCTTCCCTTAATTGATGGTAAATCATTTACCAATCCGGCCCAAGCGACCAAAAAAGGGGAAACCCCTTTCTTTCTAAATCAAGCCTTCATCGGCCATAGACATAAATGATTCGGAGGTCAGAATCAGGTGATCAATCAGGGGTATCTCCATAAATTTTCCTGCTTCTCTTATCGACTTGGAAATCTTCTTATCCGCATCGCTGGCTTCGAGATTCCCCGAAGGATGGTTGTGGGCCATGATGATGGAGGTGGCTGCAGCTTTGAGTGCAACCTGGAAGACAACCCGAACATCTATCACCGCTCCGGTCATGCCTCCCTTGGCCAGCTGATGTGCTCCCAGGACCTGGTTTTGCCGGTTAAGCATCAGGATGTAGCAAAATTCAATGTGATCATATGCCGGCCAGATTGAGCGAAAAGCCTTGGCTGCATCTTTGGATCCTGCAATGCGAAACCTCTCAGAGGCTTTAACTTTTGATGAATAGGTGATTTGTACTTCTGCAATAATTTCTGGAACCATGTTTCTTACCGCTGCCTTACGGATTTATTTAGGCTTCTGGCGCGCCGTTACAGTTAAATTAAAAGCAGAGTGTATTGAGCCGGTCGGATTAGGTCAATGGGCGAATGTCTGTTTGTGAAGGATTGATTAAACTGACCGAGTGCGAAGTATCGAAGGATCCTGCGCCCAGGAGATGATTGGCAGGATCCGCAGGACCCTTTACTGTTCCGATCGGCGATCAATAAATTTGCGGGGTAATTTGAGTGTAACTGCTACTTTCTATAATTCAGCAATGAATAACATCGACCAAAAAAAAGCCCCGTAAGGAGCTTTGGTATATTATTTGGAAGCTGATTCTTCCCTGTCTTCTGTAAGTTTCCAGGATGCGTATTCCGGATTTTCATCTTCCCAAACCTGAAGACTTTTTGAATCGGTAGTTCTGTCTTGTGTGAAGTAGAATCGTACGTTTTGTTCATTTTTTGCTGCGGCTGATCTGGTTAAAATTTTCATGACAAGTAA
>JBAWZG010000314.1:0-4018 GCA_037143155.1 Bacteroidia bacterium | reverse complement strand
GAGGTCCTTTCCCTGTAGGCGGAAGTTTCCATACTGTCGGACCCTATGAAAATCCATTGAATAAGAATTCAGAAGTCAACCACGGTGCCTCCGAGCGGCACATTTTCAATACCAGCGACTGGGACCTGTCACTGACCGTTATCCCTACAGGAACATCAGGTATTCCGGCCAGTGACCATTATTGTGATCAGACCAGCGCGTATGTGACCAATAAATATCATTCGGATTATGTCACCCGTGCAAAGGTTGAAGGAGCAAGCAAGTATCGTATGAAATTTACACGTTAATAACATAAAACTATGGCATTATTAGTTAAAAATGAACAAAGCCAGGGTTCTGCCTTAGGCGAACGGATGACTTCCATTGATTTTTTTCGTGGCTTGACCATGTTCCTCCTGATTGGCGAAAGTACCGAGTTGTACGGTCATCTGAGAAATGTAAATAACGGATTTATCCAATTTCTGGCTACTCAGCTGGATCATCACGAATGGCACGGGTTACATTTCTGGGACCTCATCCAGCCATTTTTCATGTTTATTGTTGGTGTGGCCATTCCTTTTGCCGTCGCTAACCGGAAAAAGAAAGGAGATTCCGATCAATTGATTTTGAAACATGCCTTTAAACGCTCATTGGTTTTACTTTTGTTGGGATGGCTGCTTTATTGCCGTGGTTCAGATCATATTGTATTTAAACTTCAGAATGTATTGGCACAACTATCGGTAACCTATCTGGTTGCCTTTCTGATCATGCGGAAAAGCTTTTCTTTTCAACTGATTTTCACCCTGGTAATTCTTTTGCTCACCGATTTGGCCTATCGTTTTTTCCCAATCGAAGGATTCAATCATCCATGGGAAGCCTTTCAGAACCTGGGGGCATGGGTTAATATTCAAATTGAAGGAACTGAAAAAACAAGCATCTGGGCTTCGCTAAACGCCATACCGACCATTGCTCATACCGTTTGGGGAGTTTTGTTCGGCCAATTGCTGATAAGCGACAAAACATCAGCACAAAAAATAAAACTGATGATCCTGGCGGGAGTTAGCTGTCTGGCCATAGGATTTTCCCTTGATTTACTGGGCATTACCCCAATTATCAAAAAGATAGCCACATCATCCTTTGTTTTTGCCAGTGGCGGTTGGGCCATTCTGGCACTCTGCTTTTCGTATTGGCTGATTGATGTCAGAAAGAGTTTTGCTTCAGGTTCGAAAATGTTTATTGTCGTTGGAATGAACTGTATTTTTATTTACCTCTTCTTTTCATTCGGCGGTTCGAATACGGTTTCGGAAGTTTTCAAGCCAATTATTAATACGTTCTTTTCCTGGACAGGTGAAACAATGACGCAGATCCTGATCAGTTTATCCGTTTGGGCCACCTTGTGGTACGCTTGTTACTGGATGTTTAAGAAAAAAATCTTCATCAAAATTTAAACTAAAAGATCCTGAAAAGCGAATCACCTTTTCAGTATCTTTATAGAAATCAGAAACCAAAGCAAATGAAAATGAACAACAACTCTCTGATCCCTTAACTGAAAAGTTTGGATTATTTTTCTTGGAGTTGGCTATAACTTAACTTGAAGATTGCTATAAATCAGCTGTTTGCATCAGAACTGGAGCTTACTGTTATTACATAAGGGAACAAATATGAAATCCATATATATCTTCTTATTCTTCTATTTGGTAATCGCTTCCTGTTCTCAGGAAAACAAAAACCAGTCCGGCAAGGTTTGTGGGGTGACAAACGGTAATGTTGTATGTTCTGATAGCTCAAATGCTTCGCTGTTATCTCTCAATCCAATTCTTATTCCGGATTCACCAGTTGAATTTAAGGATACTTCGTATGTTGAATTATCCTTAAAAACGAAAGATGTTCCGTTAAAAAAAATCAGTGAAACACTGGACCCAGGAAAGCGATTTCTGATAAGCGTGAAAGTGATTTCCAAAAACGGTGTGCTGGGCAGGAAAATGACAAAATCTGCTGAACCTGTCTACACACAAGCCAAACCAATCATAAAACTTGCCGGTTATCCAACGATTAAAAAGATCGCCCCTTTAAAACATTCCGAAACTGCCATGTACGATATTCAGCATATCGATCTGCGTGCCCAGGATATTTGCTGGTGCAAAGATGGGTCTGCCTGGATTGCAAACGGATTGGATATTGCTCATATACAGGGCGATTATATGGAATCGTATGGTGTCGCGCAGGGTGGTTTGTCGGCTGCTTCCAACATTGAAATTGACAACCTGGGAAATGTTTGGTCGGCTTTCAGCGGTGCCGGCTATTTTGACGGGAAATATTTCTATTCTTTTCATCTAAAGGAAGGATTTACTGATGCAGATGTTTACATCATGTTTAAGGATTCGAAAGGACAGATGTGGTTTGGAAGTCGTGGGGGTGGGATAATTTGCTATACCGGGAAAGGATTTCTGCATTATGGAAAAGATCAGGGTGTTTGTTCAACGAGGATAAGTACAATAGAAGAGGATAAAGACGGGAATTTGTGGTTCGGAACTGAAGGACGAGGTATATTAAAGTTTGACGGACATACATTTGTGAATTTTTCGAAGGAGGAAGGTTTGGCAACAACTTATGTTTATGCCATTTATCCGGCCCCGGATGGAAAAATATGGTGTGGACATTACCCGGGCGGGCTAAGTATGATAAGTCATGATACACTTTCTTCTTATGATTTTGGAGCAGAAATGAATTCTGCAATCATGAGTCTGACAGGTACAGTTGGGAATAAACTTTTAGTTGGAACTGTCGGATCAGGTTTATTGCTTTTTGATGGAACCAGGTTTGAAAAGATAGACAGGGAAGCCGGGTTGAAGGAAACAATGATCATGAAACTGGCTCGTGATCAGGAGCAAAATATATGGGCCATGGGATCTCAGATGAACCGGTTAAGGCTATCAGACATGAATTACCTTCCGATACCCGGAACTCAGGGAGTTTACACCATTGACAAGGACAAACGAATCTTATTAAATCTGGAAAGGCACACCTACCTTGACAAAAACAAGGCAATAACCTATTCCGGAATTGGATTTAAAACTTCAGGCCTGGTTAAAGACAACAAAGGCAGGTTGTGGTTCTCGAATTGGTGTGAAGGAATTGGTGTTTTTGACGGTGATAAAATTAAATCAGTTCTGATTGAAGGCAATTCGAATTGGGGTTGTTTTGCCAGCATTGGGAAAGGCGTAAACGGTGATATTTGGTTTCCATCATGGACCTACGGGTTAATGCGGCTCTGTAATGAAAAATTGATATCCTATCATAAAAATAAAGCTTTTGATGAACTTGGCGGTGTTAATGTATCATTTTGCGATCCCAGAGGAAACATGTGGTTTGGCGGCAGCAACAGTCAATTGGTGAAATACGATGGAAATCATTTCTTCAGGTATCCGCTATTGGATAGTATTCTTCGTGAACATGGCTCAATAGGAATAAATCAGATTGTTGCTGATTCAAGTGGCACATTATTCATTGCGTATATGGGAGCTGGAATCGTTACTTACGATGGTGGAAGTTTTAAACTACATAATGAAGGTGATTTGAAAATTGGGACAGGTGCCGACATTACTGAGACCGGCCTTCAGGAATTCCTGAAAACAGACCGGAAAGGTCGAATTTGGGCAATATTAAACAGCAAACTAAACTGCATTCAAAATGGAAAGCGAACTCAATTTGGACCGGATGATGGCTTTTTATTTACTCCAGTTTCCTTTTCTTTTGATGCCGATGGGAAAATGTGGTTCAGCAATGAAGAGATGACCGGATCGGTAAATGTAGAGCATTTACTGGAAGTAAAAAGCCCACCCGTTGTCAGTATTACAAAACTGAATATTTTTCAGCAGGAAATTGATTACCGAAGTTTGCAGGATTCCATTATAAAGGACAAAAATTGGGTGTTGCCTGAAATCAAAGTCAATCTGGGGAAACTTAAATTTGATTCCATCCGGAATTTCTCCCTGCTACCACAAAACATTGTTTTTCCTCATGAAGTGAATCAGCTTGC
>JBAWZG010000313.1:0-4066 GCA_037143155.1 Bacteroidia bacterium | reverse complement strand
AATGTTGACGAATGGGGAATTTGGACGGATGTTGAACCTGGAACTAACGCAGGTCACTTGTTCCAGCAGAATTCAATGCGCGATGCATTGATTGCTTCGAGCACGCTGGATATATTGAATAAACATTGTGACCGTGTGAAGATGGCAAATATTGCACAGATTGTTAATGTGTTACAATCGATGATCCTGACTAAGGGCAATCAGATGATTCTTACGCCAACCTACCAGGTATTCAAAATGTACAACGTACATCAGAATGCCACCTTGCTTCCTTCGAACCTGATTTGCGAAAAATATCAATTTGGTAATGACCAGATTCCTGCGATCAGCAGTTCTGCATCGGTTGATAAAAATGGCAAAATCCATGTTGCTTTGAGTAATCTGAATCCAAACAAAGAGATTAAACTGGAGGTCAATCTTTCAGGAAAAGGATTTTCTAAAATCAATTCAGGGTCGATATTGACAGCTGCTGCAGTAAACACTGTCAATACTTTCGAAAAACCGGAAACCATTGTACCCGTGGTATTTAAGAATGCCAAAAAACTTTCGGACAATAAAATTGAAGTTAGTATTCCTGGAAAATCGGTGGTGGTGCTGGAATTGGAATAAAGATCGAATCTCCATATCCGTTGGCTAAAGCCGAACGGTTAAGGATATTGCTCTGAATGAAAATTTCGGGATGAAATTTTTTACACAAGCCATATCCTTTGCCGTCAGCTTCAGCTGACGGACTTGAATAAAAACAACATTTGGGCTTTAGCCCTTTATCCGTTCAAAACCATACTTTTCAATAAACAGCTCCACCTCCTCTTCCCAGCTGATTCTTTTGTGATGCTCATCCTGATTTTTAATATATTCCCTCACTCTATCCACATGTGAATGACTGACCGAAACTGCAAAATAATCGTCCTGCCACGAAAAATGATAGGGCAGGATTTTCTGGTTGTTTATCCAGAATGAACTTTCACCTTTCAAATATTGCATCACAGTAGCTAAATTTTGTTGTTTCCCCAAATTAATAAGGGCATGCACATGGTCCTCATGAGCATTGATGAAATCCAAAACAATATTCTTTTCAGTTGCATTTTCCCTAAAATGCTTTATCGCTTCAGGGCGAAATGATTGAGGTATAATGCAACCTCTGTTTTTTGTGCTCCATACGCAGTGAAGCCAGATTTTAACGTATGACATAGCTGGGTATTTTTTGTGATAATGAACTAATTTACTGATTTTAAACTACAAATAGAGGCTTTAGTCATTGTTTTGTTTTAGCGGTTTTTGACTGGGGCTAAAGCCCACACAAATGTGCGATTGGCATGTCCGTCACATAAATGTGACGGCAAAGTATATAGCTATGATCATAAGTTTTGGCAGTATCCTTTAGAGTTGGCTTTAGCCAACGGATTATATAAATGTGTAGGCAAAGGATATAGCTTTAATCATGAGTTTGGCAGTATCCTTTGCCGTTCGCTTCAGCGAACGGACATTATTGAGAAATAATCCTCACAACTCTCATTAAATCTATTATTTTTGATACTTCCAAACAAAACCACAATCAATGGTTTCAGAAAAAATGATTATTGGCTTTTTAGGTGCCGGCGGTATTGCCCGGGCGCATGCCTATGCCTTAAATTCATTGAAGTTTTATTATCCTGAAATTCCTGAAATTGAGTTCGAAGCCGTTTGTTCGGCCCGAAAGGAAAGCCGGGATGCTTTTGCCGCCAAATACGAGTTTAAAAATTCACTCTCATTGGATGAGTTCAAAGCCAATACCACCATCAATACGGTTCTGATTCTTGGTCCCAATAATGTTCATTTTGAACATCTGAAGCTTGCCCTTGAAATGCCTTCAGTTACCCGGATCTACCTTGAAAAACCGGTTTGTTCAAATCTGGAAGAAGAGCAGGAGATGATCAGGATCGCAAAAGAAACCGGAAAACAAATTCAGGTTGGATTTCAATATTTGCATACCGCTTCGGTCAGGGAAGCACTGGCTTTCTGGAATTCCGGAAAACTCGGTAACCCCATTCATTTTGATCTGAAATATTACCACGGTGATTATTTGCAGAAATCATACCGCGATAAACGACAATCTCGTCTAACACCAGCTCCCGACGGTGGCGCTATGGCCGATTTAGGTTCGCATGGGATCAGTTTGTTAATGGCTTTCCTGGGTGAAAACCTGCAAATTACAAGCGCTTTTCAGGCCGGACGTTTCGATGATGTGCCTGAAGATTCTGACTTATTCAGCAGTTTGACGCTGGTTCATCCTGAAAACAGGGCTGCAGGAACAATGTCGGCAAGCCGCATCAGTTCAGGAACCGGCGATTTGATTTCTCTTGAAATTTACGCTGAAAAAGGAATGTTGCGTTATTCTTCCAGATCAGTCGATTATTACGAATATTACCTCGAGGAAACAGGGCAATGGACCAAACAGGTGGTTGGCAGCAATTACCTGCCTTTAAATAGTTTTCCATCCGGGCATGTTCCACCGGGATGGTTGCGTTCGATGGTTCATGCACATTATATTTTCCTGACCGGGAACGATCCCAAAGCTTTTGTTCCCGATTTAAAACATGGACTGGCAGTTCAGCGTTTAGTAAGGGAAACAGCTGATCATTTAAGTATTTACAGAGAAAAAATTCAGAAAAATGGAAAGAAGTAGCGGAATTTTGTTGCATATCAGTTCGCTTCCGGGCGACGATGGTATTGGAAGTATGGGCAAAGATGCGTTTCAGTTTATCGATTTTCTGGCTCAAACAAAGCAAAAAATCTGGCAGATTCTTCCGCTGGGACCGGTTGGTTACGGGAATTCTCCTTATCAGTGTTATTCAGCTTTTGCCGGAAATCCAATGTTTATTGATATTCAGCAATTGGTGTCGAGTCGACTGATTTCGAAACAAGCTTTAGTTTTTCAGCAATTCAAGGCTAAAAAAGTTGAGTTTGAAAGGGTGGAAGAATGGAAGATGGTCATCTTCAGGGAAGCTTTTATCGGATTCAGAAAAAATTTTGACCGCTATAAGCATGATTATCATACCTTCATGAGTCATAATTCGTGGTGGCTCGACGATTATGCTTTGTTTCGTTCACTGAAAACAAAGCATGGGGAAACTGTATGGAATACATGGGATAAAAAATTGGTCCAACGCGACTGGAATACCATTCAGGAAGCTTTTAAAGAGTTGCATACTGAAATTGATTTTCATCGTTTTCTGCAATTTATATTTTTCAGACAATGGTTCAAACTGAAAGCCTATGCCAATTCGAAAGGTGTCCGGATTATCGGCGATATTCCGCTGTACGTTTCCATGGATAGTGTGGATGTGTGGGCTAATCAGGATATTTTCCATCTCGACGAAGATTCAAAACCGGTCAATGTTGGAGGAGTTCCGCCCGATTATTTCAGTGAAACCGGTCAGTTGTGGGGAAATCCGGTTTTCGACTGGGAACGGGTTGCCGAGCGTGATTTTGACTGGTGGCTTGCCCGTGTGAATTTTAACCTCAAAATGTTTGATTCGGTTCGTGTCGACCATTTCCGTGGTCTCGAATCGTTCTGGGCAGTGCGCGTTGAAGAAGAAACTGCAATTGTGGGTGAATGGCTACCTGCCAGAGGATATGATTTGTTTCGGAAATTAAAGGAACAGCATGGAACATTGAATGTAATTGCTGAAGATTTGGGTGTAATTACTCCTGAAGTTGAAAAACTCAGGGATGACTTTGGACTTCCGGGAATGAAAATTCTGCAGTTTGCATACAGCGATGATACAACCAATGAAAATCTGCCTCACAATTACACTTCCAATTTTATTGCCTATACCGGTACCCATGACAATGATACTTCACTGGGATGGTTTCAGTCAATCGATAAAAAGGAAAGGAGATTCCTCCATAAATATGTGGATGGAAGCGGAAAACAGTTTGTTGAGAATTTCATTGAAGAAGTTTGGAAATCGGCTGCACACACTGCCATTATTCCGATGCAGGATGTTTTGGGTTTGGACGCTACCGCCCGGATGAATACTCCCGGAATTGCTGCCGGTAACTGGGATTGGCGTTTCACCTGGAG
>JBAWZG010000312.1:0-4078 GCA_037143155.1 Bacteroidia bacterium | reverse complement strand
GTTACAGTAAAGAAAGACCTTCAGCTCGAAGGAATGGGAAGCGGCAAACGTAAACCAAATCCACCGGAACAGCAGGGAAAGTTATTCTGATTTCAGGAAAACATTAAACACGACTCATTCATATTTAAAAATTAAATTGAGAAGAATAATTCAAAAACATGATTAAACAAATCGTATTAAAATCGAGACCATTTGGTACACCAACAGCCGCTAATTTTGAAACTAAATTCATCGAACTTCCAGAGTTGGCTGAAGGTGAAGTCCGGTTAGTAGCTCATACCTTTTCAGTTGATCCGTATTTACGCGGCCGGATGAGCGATGGCAAATCGTATATTGCTCCTTTTCAGGTTGGAGAACCAATTGTAAGTGGATTGGTTGCCCGTGTTGTAGAGAGTAAAGCAGCTAACTTCAAAGTTGGCGATTATGTTATGGATCGGCTTCCATGGCAGGAAGAAATGGTAGTTCCAGCTGCCGGATTGCAGAAAGTAGATGAAAAACTGGCTCCTTTGAGTTATTACCTTGGTATTTTGGGAATGCCGGGACTTACAGCATATTTTGGTTTACTCGATATCGGTAAACCTCAGCAAGGTGAAACCGTGGTGGTTTCCGGGGCAGCAGGTGCAGTCGGATTGGTTGTTGGCCAAATTGCCAAAATTCAGGGCTGTAGGGTGGTCGGTATTGCCGGCGACGATGCAAAAAATGAATACCTGATGAAAGAGTTGAATTTTGATGCGGTTATCAATTACAAAACGGTTGAAAATCTGGACGTTGCACTTGTCTCAGCATGTCCTTCAGGAGTGGATGTTTATTTCGATAATGTGGGTGGTGAAATTTCGGATGCAGTAAATGCACAGATCAACAAAGGTGCCCGGATAATTATCTGTGGTCAGATTTCGCTTTACAACGCTACTCGTCTGCCGGTCGGACCACGCATTCAGCCAACCCTTTTAAAACGAAGTTCTTTGATGCAGGGCTTTATAGTGAGCGATTATGCCTCCCGTTTTCCGGAAGGATTTAACGCATTGGTTAATTGGGTCGTGAGTGGCCAGCTGAAGTACACACAAACGACCTATCGTGGATTTGATCAGCTTCCTGAAGCTTTTATTGCTCTTTTTGAAGGGAAAAACCTGGGTAAACTGATTATTGAAGTTTAATTGACACGATAACGGACAACAAACATTCGGAATCTATCGAAGTGATATTTCTGAAATAAAAACTGGGAGCGGAGATTATTAATAGCGTTAACAAATCCAGGATTATTCCAATTTTTATTTTTTATCTTTGTTTTGAAAGTTAGAAATAGTTGAAGAATTAATTCAGATATGAAACTACAAGTAATACAAGACGGTAAAGGAAAGGCAGCTGGAGTTTTTATCCCCATTAATGAATGGAAAGAACTCAAAAAATTATACAAAGAATTAGAAGCATTGGAGACAAATGAACCTTCGAAGGAATTTATATTGCAAGAACTTAAAGAAGCTGTCATTGAGCTAAGATTAATTGAACAGGGTAAACTTAATGCGCGACCAGCTCAAGCATTATTAGATGAACTATAAGGTTTCATCCATACCACTTTTTGATCGGCAAGCTAAACGATTAGCCAGGAAATATCCTTCTTTAAAAATAGAACTATCTGAACTTATTCAAAGTCTTGTTATTGAACCAGAACAAGGGAAAGCACTTGGCAACAATTTTTATAAAGTCAGACTGGCTATTTCGAGCAAAGGAAAGGGGAAATCGGGAGGAGCACGAGTTATAACATACTTAAAGGTTACTGTGACTACTGTCTATCTCACGGCTATATATGATAAATCCGAGAAGGACTCAATATCTGATATTGAACTGGATCAAATCTTTAAGTCTGTTCCTTAGATGAAATCTCTTCAAACTTAGGCTTTCGGGTTGGCCTGAAACGGCATCTTTGCCATTTTTTCCACTTCAATACTTGGGAAGCCAAATTCTTCAACCACTTTACCCAGAATCAGGTACATGCCGTCGCCACGGAACGGATACAATTTCAGTGATGGTGGGAAATGTACGCTATCGAAAAACTCGCCCTGCACATCGATAAATGTTCCGAAGTGCATAATTTCTTTCCGGACCGTCCGAACATATTTGATCGTTACCAAACGCCCCAGCATCCGAACTTTTTGTCCAAGGTGGTTCATCATATCTTTGGCCATCAGTTCGCCCCGGAAGTTGGTTTGAAGCAGTTCGAAAGTCGTCATTGATATGGGGAAGCCCAGCAGTTCGATCTCGTCCCAGGCATCACCCAGCAACGAATGATCGAGTTTTGGCAAAGTAAATTCAAGGGGTTTGGCTTCGAACATGGCCCGTGTTCGTGCTACCGGAACGGTTTTGTTCAGCAGCATGTGCGCTTCCCAGAGAAGTTTAGCTTTGGGAATTCCGGTGAACCGAAATGCGCCCAGTCGGATCAGAATTACCAGTTGTTCTTTGGTTGCGGGCGTCCGCTGAATAAAATCGGCCAGCGAGAGAAATGGACCGTTGCAGTTCCGTTCATTCACAATCTCTGCAATTACGCTACTTTCAAGGTTTTGCACGTGCACAAAACCCATGTAGATGTTCTTCCCGATGATCCGGGTTTCGTATCGGCTCGTGTTTACACAGGGCAGTTCGATGTGGGCACCGCAGCGTTGCGCTTCGTTGAAATACACCCAGGTACGGTAAAATCCGCCAAAATTATTGATTACAGCCACCATGAATTCAAGTGGAAAATGCGCTTTCAGGAACAAACTCTGGAAACTCTCGACAGCGTACGAAGCCGAATGTGCCTTCGAAAACGAATATCCGGCAAACGATTCGATTTGCCGCCACACTTCACGGGCAATTTCGTCGGTGTAACCTTTCTCTTTGCAATTGCTGAAGTATTTGTCTTCGATGCGCTGAAACTCAATCCGTGAGCGAAATTTACCACTCATGGCGCGGCGAAGCACGTCGGCTTCGGCCAGATCGAGTCCGGCAAAATGATGTGCCACCTTGATCACATCTTCCTGGTAAACCATCACACCATAAGTTTCTTCGAGCTGCTCCTTCATCACCGGATGCAAATACTGAATTTTTTCCGGTTGATGAAACCGCTGAATGTACTGTTTCATCATGCCCGATTTGGCTACTCCGGGGCGGATAATCGAGCTGGCTGCCACCAAAGTGAGGTAATTGTCGCAATGCAGTTTGGTGAGTAAACCGCGCATTGCAGGACTTTCGATGTAGAAACAACCTATGGTTTCAGCAGTTCGCAACTGAAATTTCACCTTTTCATCCTGAAAAAAACGCTCCACCTGGTGTACATCCACAACTTCACCTTTGTTTTCGCGGATAATATCAACTGCCTCTTTGATGTGCCCGATGCCGCGCTGACTCAGGATGTCCAGCTTCTCGAAGGCCATATCTTCGGCCATATACATGTCCCATTGGGTTGTAGGAAAACCTTTGGGCGGCATATCCAGCGCAGTGTAATAGGTAATCGGCTCATCCGTAATCAGAATTCCGCCGGCATGAATGCTCCGGAGATTCGGAAAATCAACGATCTGCTTCACCATCGTGTTGATGAGCATGGTGATCTGATTCTTGTTCTGATCGCTTTCAGGATCGAGCACCAGCAAATCGATTTCTTCTTTCGGAAGTCCGAAAACTTTACCCAGTTCGCGGTAAATCGAGCGGTCTTTAAACGTGGAGGTGGCACCCAGCAAAGCCGTGTGATGGCGTCCATATCGTTTGAAGATATAATCCTGCACCTGATCGCGGTCGCGCCACGAATAATCAATGTCGAAATCGGGTGGGGAAGAGCGGCGTGGATTCAGAAAACGCTCAAAGTAAAGGTTTAGTTTAATTGGGTCAACATCTGTGATTTTCAGGCAATAAGCCACAATACTGTTGGCGCCGCTCCCGCGCCCGACATGGTAAAAACCACGCGACATGCTGTAGCGGATAATGTCCCAGGTGATCAGGAAATACGACGAAAATCCCATGTTATCGATGATTTCAAGCTCGTGCGCGATTCGCTTTTTTGCTTCCGGATTGTTCTTTCCGTAGCGGTAAAGCATTCCGTCGAGCGCCA
>JBAWZG010000311.1:0-4149 GCA_037143155.1 Bacteroidia bacterium | reverse complement strand
GATTCCGAATTTCAGGTGATTTCGAAAGACAATTTTCTGGAGTTTTTGCTCTGAAACAAAAAGCTAAGGGGGTGACTTAAAGTCACCCCCTTAGTAAATATGAAGAAAATAAGTAACTTACGACAGTACCGACATTGCAGCGCCTATCAAATTAGCATTTTCAATTCTTGAAATCTGAACTTCTTTGTCGCCCAGGCCGCTTTCTTCCAGTAATTCTTTCAGACTTGCATTGACCACATCAACATATTTGGTGTTGTGAGTTTTTACCTTGCTCCAGAATAAGCTTCCTTCAGCCAAAACCTGGATTTTTTTCACCGAAGGATAGGCTGAATTCAGGTTCAGAACCAATCCGGCTATCGAAGCGGCTACTAATTTTGCTGAACGCTCGTAAATCTGGAATGCAGTTTCAACATATTCCGGCTTAAACTGATCAGGATTATTCATCATTTTACTCAATCCTGCAGCATCAAGGTTAACATCCAAGCCGTCATTCGGATAAACAGCGCGGAAAGTACGACCAAGGTACATACCCGAAATCGCTTTTTCGAAACGCTGAAATCCTTTGTTGTCGGAGTTTGCATCCACTTCAACATCGTATGCAGTAAGGTGCGGCGGATCAAAATTGCCCGATTCCAGATTGACCGGAGTTTCACCCGACCAACCTTCCATACCATCAATTTTTGGAATATATGTGGATGGAAAGAAGGTAGCCATATTCGTGCCTGTTCCAACGATCAATCCGATGTAGGCATCATATCCCGGATTAGCCAAACCTGCAAACAAGCTGGTGATGGTATCGTTTACCACTGCGATTTTACCATTGAAGCCGGAATTTAAGGTATCATTCAGATATTTTACCATTGGGGCACCAATAGGTTTTCCGGCCATATTCGGAATATTCACGCCTTTGGTCCAAACGATCAGTTCGGCATCCCCGTTCAGCATGGGTTTTGCGGGATATGAAAAGCAATAACCGATGGGTGAATTGGCAGGCAGGTCGAGCTGATTGATGACTTCGGCTTCAGAATTATACAGATCAGATTCTGTAAATCCTTCGATTTTCATTTCCGTAATATTTTTTTCGGCCATACCCGTAATTTTAGTTTCCTGACCTACCGAAACTACTGCGGCACGGAAGTTTGTTCCTCCCAAATCAAAGACGACCGCGTCGCCTTGAATTCCATCTTTTTTTGGATGAATGTAAGTTGGCAAACACTTGATTTCAGTTCCGTCGGCACGAAGGCCGGTTTCAATTTTTGATTTCAAATCATTTGCTATGTCAAGCAATTGACTGTTGGATAATGCAAAAGGATTATTCATGGTTTAATTATTAGTTTTAAATTAGGATGGCTAAAATAGGTAAATCCGCTGAAATCCACAAAAAGATATTACCTCCCGATACGGAACGACATTTTCAGCAAAAAAACATTGTTAGGTTTGTTTTCGAACAATTTTGTCAGGTCGTTTTGAAAGTCAAAAGTCCCATTAGCTAAGGAATTACTGCGGGTTTGGGACCACACCAGGTATAGGATCGAACCGGGTAAATATTCCCATTTGACGACCATATTCGAAAGAAATTCCTTCACATTAAAATCGGGCTGGCTGAACCGGTACAATTGATTTCCGGCCTGATCTGAAACCTGGTATTGCTCATCAGCAGAAATGTATTTGAGTTCATTTCCGGTGAATTCAGAAAACCGGGCATCATATTGGTCGGCTCTACCATCCGTAATTTTCTTGAATTCGGTGTATTTGCCGCTCGAAAGAAATGGCTGCCCCCAGTACTGAATACTTAAGTCAGGAGTGATGTTGTAATTTACCCGCAACGAAGCACTCAGGGTTTGCTGATGTATCCGGGCAAAAATATAATCCTTTTGGTCGGCACCGTATGCTGGCTGGTCGACATACTGAAGTTGATCGTTATTCACAGTAAAGGCCGGAGTCAGGGTAATTTTCAGATTCTTGGAAGGTCTGTATCCCAGACCGCAATTGATACTGATGATGCTTTTGGCATCTTTCACACTGCCACTAAGTGCCATTAGCTCCGTCTGGGTAGTTAGTTTGTTTTGTTCATTCGATCCAAAGGCAATCCAGATATTTTTGCTTCCGTCAATTTTGAGTTCAGGTCCACCTCTCATTTCGGTTGTCGAAAGTCCTTCGCCGTTTATATTCGTGCCCAAGTGAATGTTCCAATAATTTTTCAGCTGGGCATGTGCGTTGAAATTTCCACCGGGACCCATCAACTCACCGGCAAAGTTCCATTCGGTCCATTGATTGATATTCAAGTTCAGATTCCGGAATATGGAGAATGGCTCATAAATGCGGTATCCAGCCCAAATCACTTCCAGAATATCATCGGCCTGCCGCATATACCCGACATCATTTAGTTCCAATTCGGGCGATTTCCAGGTTGTGGCAGCCATAAATTTCAGTTTGCCGCCCATCTTTGCCAGAACAAATTTTCCTCCTTGACCGGTTAGACTTGTTCGGGTCGAATCGAATCTGACATGCGTGGCATCGGGGCGCTGAAAATTATGAATCCACGATTGCTGAGTCGTGCTGATGGCTTCGGAGGAGCCTTCCACCCGGCTAAAATAGGTACTCACATCAATCTCCCAGTCTTTATTATGCCATTTGCGGACAAAATCAAATCCTCCGGTAAAGGCTGTTTTGTGCAGGTAATTCAATTGTTTCTCTGCCAGATTCCGGTTAACCAGGGTAAACATTCCACCAAGTAGCGTATTTCCATGGTCAAAATCTTTTTGCACACGACCGATGGAATAATTGGTAAAAGGTTCAATCATCTCAGTGCGCTGGGTGCCGTTGCTGATTTTTGCAAATTCATCGGCAGTCAGGCTTTCAAGAAACCCAAGAGACCAGCCCTTTTTAGTTTTTCCGGTAATTTTAGCTGCTCCCAGAATACTCGTAAAATCAGGTTCCTGCATATATTCTTTATCCTGAAGTTCCGGGCTGTAATGCGGCCGACGACCAATGCGCCGGGAATAGAACAGGTTTTCGGCAGCCAGATCCCCATCACCAAACATCAGTGGGAAACTCAGGATATTTTTCCCTTCAATAAAAAATGGTCGTTTTTCCTGAAAAAATGTTTCGAATGAAGTCAGGTTCACTTGAGAAGGATCTGCTTCAACCTGACCGAAATCCGGATTGATGGTGAAATCCAATGTCAGGTTATTGGTTAGTCCGACTTTCCCATCCACTCCGGCACTGAGTTGATTTTTTTTACCCGAACTTTTAAATGGATTTTCAGCCACCTTTTCATAACGATCAGTCCGCGCAACGACATAAGGAGTTATATCGGCCACTTTCCTCGATTTCAAATTCTTAAGTCCTTTCAAATCGCCATATTGCGAAACCCATCCTGCATTTTTTTTGGATGCCGGTTGCCAAAGGCTCGCTTCCTGCTTTCTGAAAAGCATTCGGCCAACCTGAAGACCCCAGGTTTGTTCCCCGTTACCTTCAAACCTGAGTTGAGTAAGAGGAATACGCATTTCGGCATACCAACCCAACTTATCGCGACTGGTTCTGACCAGCCAAATCGGATCCCAGGTATTGTCCTGAACTTCGCCGTCGTTACTGAGCATGTAATCACATTTGATTCCGGCAGCATTTACCGTAAAGGAAAAAGCGGTCCGCTTGTCGAAATAGGAATCAAACTGAACAGAAACATAATCTCCATCCAGTTCGTCGCGACCGGTCAGCCTCTGGACAATGCTGTCAGGACTGGTATCCCAGGCTTTAAATCCTACATAGATATAGTTTTCATCGAGCAGAATGGCAAAATCGGTTTTCTGACTGGGGTGGAGGCCTTCGGAAGGCAGATACTGAACAAAATCGTCCTGCCAGTTCGCTTTCATCCAGGCGGCATCGTTCAGTTTGCCGTCAACTGAGATTTCAGTTTTGCTGCATTCCCCGGCAAAATATTCTTTCTTAAGTTGATTTTGAGCAATAAGCTGATAAGTACTGAATATTGTAAATACAATAAAATAGAGTAGTCTTGATTTCATGAACACGGTTTATACCCATAAAAGACTCCGGAAAATCCTTTTCGTTACAGAAACGCCGATTTTTATTCGAACTGCCGCATGGTTGCATACATATTCTGTGAAAATATACTGAACGACCTATCTT
>JBAWZG010000310.1:0-4152 GCA_037143155.1 Bacteroidia bacterium | reverse complement strand
GTGTTTCAGGACAAAGGAATATTTAACCGGGAAACTGCAGACTCGTTCCGAAGAAACATTCTTGAAAAAGGCGGAAGCGAACATCCCGCGATTTTGTATCAGGCCTTCCGCGGACAGGAACCAACTACGGAAGCTTTGCTGAAACGAAACGGATTGGTGTAAAAACAGCCTCCCCCAAACCCTGAAGCCCCACCCAAACCCTCCCCGAAGGGGAGGGCTTAAAAATCACCTTTTTCTGCATTCTTTCAGAATTAAATCATGCTACATACGTCATGATGAAGAAGGAAAGTAGTTTTAAGCCATAACAAAATGTCAAAGCAAAAAACTCAAAATACCGAATCAAAAAGCCCCCTCTTTTGGAGGGGGTTTGGGGGAGGCTTCAGGGTTTGGGTGGGGCTTCAGGGTATTTTAGACAAAAAGAATTACCAGATTCATGATCAGGAATCCAAGCAGATATCCGGAAAATACTTGCCAGCTGGTATGTTTTCCAAGGATTAGCCTTGCTGTACCTACGATTCCGGAAATGAGAACGAGTGCAACCAATAAAAGCACAGGATTTTCATTCAACCGAAATGACAGCGCGAAGAAACCTCCAAGCAATCCGCCTATGGCAGCCGAATGTGCACTGATTTTCCAGCGCATGGTAATTACAAGTAATGAGATTTGAACCAGGATAGAGGCAATCAGAAAGAAATTGAAAACAGGAAAAATTGGAAGCTTCCGAATAATCAGATAACCAATGTAATAGAAAATGGAGCTCATGATCAGCGGTAAAATCCGGTCCGAAGTTTTATCCATATTCAGATCAATCTTTCGGTTATATGCTAAAAGCAGTATGCTGATTGCTGGTAGAACGCAGGTAGAAATAAATACGACCAGCAGTAGAAATCTTTTTACATTCCATGGAAGCAATGCAAAATAAAAGTCGGAATAAAAAAGCAGCAAAAATCCCAGGGTGGGGATCAGCAATGGATGAAAGATAATGGAAGCGGCTTTTGAAGTTACAGTTAGTATTTTATTGGAATTCATGAAGTTAAAATTTGTTTTTAACGATTAACGATCAATGATTAACGATTGCCGGTTATGCCTTTATACGATCGTTGATCGTTAATCTGAAAATCGTTAATCTGAAATCAATTCTACAGTTCTTTTCTCATTCGGGCTACCGGGATTGCCAGTTGTTCGCGGTACTTTGCAACAGTTCTTCGTGCCACAACGTAAGATTTTTCCTTCAGAATGTCAGCAAGTTTTTCGTCGGTTACCGGATGGCGTTTATTTTCATTGGCGATGCATTCCTGGAGTATTTTCTTGATTTCGCGGGTCGAAACTTCCTCACCGGTGTCGGTCTGCATTCCTTCAGAAAAGAAATATTTAAGCGGATAAATTCCGAAATGTGTCTGTATGTATTTGCTGTTCGATACACGCGAAATGGTTGAAATGTCGAGTCCGGTAATGTCGGCAATGTCTTTCAGGATCATTGGCCGCAGTTTGGTTTCATCGCCTTCTTCAAAAAATTCTTTCTGAAATCTAATGATTTCCGACATGGTCACCATCAAAGTTTGCTGTCGTTGACGAATGGCATCGATAAACCATTTGGCCGAATCCAGTTTCTGCTTCATAAACGACAATGCATCCTTTTGGTCTTTCGAAGCCATGGATTTGTTCCCCGAATAGGATTTCATCAGGTTCATGTATGTGCCGTTGAGCTGAAGGTCAGGAGCATTTTTCTGATTCAGGCTAAGCTGGAGCTCACCTTCCTGGTTATCGAGCAGAAAATCAGGAACAATCACCTGGTTCGACTTACTCATCGGGTTGCTGTATGAACTACCGGGTTTCGGATTCAGCTTTAAAATCTCGTCGATTGCATCTTTCAGTTCTTCTTCGGAAATGTCATATTTCCTGATGATTTTATCGTAGTGCTTTTTGGTAAACTCTTCGAAATTATCCTGAATAATTTTTAGGGCCAGAGAAGTTGAGCCTTTTCCTTTTTTTCGAAGAATCTGTAACTTCAGGCATTCCTGAAGGTCGCGTGCACCAATGCCGGGAGGATCAAAATCCTGAATGACTTCGAGCAAACGCTGCAGATCTTTAAGATTTACTTCCAGATTGAGGTGGAAAGCTAAATCGTCGCAAATAGATGCCAGATCGCGGCGCAGATAACCGTCTTCATCAATATTTCCGATAATGTATTCTGCGATTAATTCTTCTTCCTCGTTCAGGTTCGAAAGGCCGATTTGCTCAATCAGTGAATCGTGGAAACTTACTCCTGAAGAGTATGGCATGTCAACCGGTTTGTCGTCTTTCGAATAATTATTGGTTGACAGGCGGTAGTTGGGGACATCTTCTTCGTTGATGTAATCTTCAAGCGTAAACTCGTCATCCGATTGTGAATCATCCTGTTGATCGTCAAAGTTTTCATCCAGATCATCTCCTTCGATTAGTTCCAGAATGGGATTCTCTTCGAGTTCGCTTTTTATACGTTGCTCCAGCTGCATCGTAGGTATCTCCAGCAACTTAATTACCTGTATTTGTTGGGGCGAAAGTTTCTGCAGTAACCTTTGTTGTAAGCTTATTCTCTGATCTGCCATTCGGGTAAAACTTTCCCCAAAATTAAGATTTTTAATCGAAAGGTGTAGCTTCTGGTTGTAAAAAGAGGGATTCAATAATAGCGGAACATATTATTGCCGATGAAAAGCTGAATTATTTTGGCTGCGGGTAATAGAGTTCATCATATTCCTGCATGATGCGTCCGCTATTCTTCACTTTTTTCACTTTTTTAGGCCGGTGGTACGGATAGTCCTCCGTTGGCGGGTCATACAGATTTCTTTTCCTGAAAAGATAAAAGCAGATACCAAATGATAAGCTTGAATATTCGGAAATTGATGGTTTGAGGAAGGACAGGAAATTATCAGTTCCGAGGTATATCTGTCCGAAATCAGGATTATATAAGATAGCTAAAGGCATGTTGTCATACAAGTTTCCGATTGCAGCAAAGCCTGAATTGATAGTAAACTTCTTTTTGAGTTCGAAATTTGCTGTGAGTGAAAAGCTGTTCAGATTCATGGTCTTCAACTGAATATACCGTTCAGTCAGGTTTATTTTTATTGCCGGATTCACTTGATAATTTAGTCCGGCATAAAAAGTTGCCGGCATTCGGGTTGAAAACCTTGAACTATTGGGAAATACTTTGAACAGGGACGTTATCTTTTCTGTGAACGAGATGCTGTCGGAAGTCTTATAAATCTTATAAACACCATTTTCGGTTATAGGTCTAACGCTTGATCCTTTCAACAGGTATTCGCCACTGAAATTCTTCGAATTCAGGTTATTTTTCCAGTTAATTTTCCCCAGATCGATTATGCTCATGGTAAAAGAAAATTTTGGAGAAATTTTGTACTTGATACCCAAATCGACTCCAAATCCAGGATTTCCGGAATTCATCAGATATTTTGGTACTGATGTCCCTGAAAGACTTGGAGTAGTGACTATTGAGCCATCCGAACTTTGAAGACTACTTTCTGGTATTGACATTTTACCTAATCCTTTCATTCTCAAGTAGTAATTACCAGCCACATCTTCAACAGAACCGGAAATGCCGGAGGAGAATGCTGCCTTTCCAAAATAAAGTTTTGCCCTGATTCCTGCTGATAATTTCTTGTGATTGGCTGGCGTCGAATATGCTACACTGTATTCCCGGTAATGCATGATTAATGCCGGGACGGTCTGTACCTGCCCAACCACGAGGCTTTTAACTTCAGGTTTAATGGTGAAAAGGCTAACCGGACCCTTTACAGATGCTGAGAAAGAGGCATTCTCGGCTACCCGGAAATTAAAAAAACCATCTTTCGTGCGGTAAGTAAAACTTAATAAATCAGTTTCCAGTTTTTGACTATAAGTTGGTTTATCGACCATGCTTTTTACAAGATCGATGTATTCAATGTCCTTATTTATTCCGGAGAGCAATTTATTCACCAGACTTTGAATTTCTTTCTGATTATTATAACCGACATTCGATCCGGCCAAAGGGAAAATACTAAATGTAAATTGTCCCTCTGAAGTTAAAAATGCGGGATTGAATCCTGAAGAATTAAATTGACTTTCGATGGGATAAAAGGCCATGCCGGTTTGTGCCTTCCCTTGAAAGAGAAAGGC
>JBAWZG010000309.1:0-4153 GCA_037143155.1 Bacteroidia bacterium | reverse complement strand
AGTTTTGATTTGTCGAAGTATAAATTTCCGGATTACAAACGGCACGAGCTGGAGTTTAATTTCTCTTCCAACGGGAGTACGAATAAATCGGAATCGTTTTATAATGATCAATATTTTAAGTCCACATCATCTAAAAACCATTCAAATGCTGATATTGGATACACCTTTAAAAGCCTTTCGCGCAAAAAAGTTGACTACCTTCATTCTTCAATTTCAGGTATATTTGATTTATCTAAGAACAAATCTTATTCTGCGACCGATGCAACAAAAAATATTGATCTCAATACTCAACTACAATTCTATTGGGACAGACAGGTTTATTGGAAGGAAGATAAGTGGTTTCTTGATATAACAAGCCAGGTTAATTATAATCTCCAGAAAAATAATAAAATATATCCTCAAAGTGACAGCCAAAAAGATGTATATCAAAACGTTAATATTGGAATTGGCTTTGGAATTGGGGTCGGACGAATAGAATCAGTGAGCGATTTAGTCCAGTCCTGGTATATCCTTAGTAAGCTGAAGAAGCAAAAATCACTTGCCCGGGAATTGGACGAAAAAGACATTTTTGAATTTGCGAAATTTGCCTCCAAATTGAAGAACAAACGTTTCTTTGACTCACGACTGAGAGAAATAGCCGAACTACAAGCGTTAGACTCGGTATTGCATAACAGCGGATTAATTGAAAATAACGACATCTCTTATTTTACTACTCTCAATGATCTCTGGAGTTATGGAAGCTTTGGCAGCAGATATTCAGGAAACGTTTTAACGTTTTGGCTTGGCCCTGAATACTCCACAAGCATTTCAAAAACATATTCTGCAGAGAACAAAGCAATCGAGAGCACTACCTATGGAGGCCAAAATTTACGGTTTGTGTCTTTCAAACAACTCAATCTGTTTTGGGATTGCAACTTTTTTATGGGACTGCATAATCGTACTTTTATAAATCAAACAAGTAGTAGTGAAGTTTCATCCATTACTCGACAGAGTAATTTGTTCAATGCCAATGCAGGATTTGGCTTTGGGTTTTATCCTGATTCAAGGACTTCAATTAGTTTTTCGTTTGGCTATTACGGCAATGATCAACCGAGCACTATATATGATGAACAAACAGGAATCGTTGAAATTAAATCTTGGGCGAATAATATAAACTCGAGCATTAAAGGGATTTTTTACATTTCGCCCCAGTTTCAAATTACCGGGGATTTTGGTTTGAATTATTACCATTACAATGATTCATATAAATCCAAGTCTTTTTCAACAAATTATAACATAGGCCTCCGTTACGCAATCTTCTAAACCCTAAAAACAAAGAAGCCGGCTCAATCGAACCGGCTTCTTTGTTTTTATACCCTCAGGAAAATTCCCTTCTTATACATGTAATAAAGCAGCGACCAAACCAACATAATGCCGCCAACGGTATAGACAAGTTCGCCAAATTCTCCCCAAAGGACAGTCCATCCTAAGAATCGACTGGTAAGCCTTTCCGTATCAACAAAGTTATGAAACAGGTAAATAAAGATTGAGTTCATACCGATGACCCGGAAGAAGAACGACCATTTTTTCCAGCCTTTCACGTCGATGATCCAATAAAACAAGGAAATCAAAAGGAATCCGATACCTCCGGTCAGCATATTAAAACTGCTGGTCCAGCAAGCCTTGATAAAAGGATAAAAGGTGCTGAGCAGCAATGCCATAACAATTGTAGAAGCACCAATCAATAAAAGCGTTTTTATTTTCTGCTGATCATTAACTTTCTTGTCGCGCAGAAAATGTCCGGCCACCGAGCCCATCAGTGTCACAGTTATGGCCGACACAATGCAGAGTAATCCTTCAGGATCAAATATTTTACCATGCAGTCTTCCGGGAACTAACATCCGGTCGATATAGCCGTTCATGCAACCTTCCGGAGTGAGCACTCCCGCTCCAATTCCAGGAACCGGTATCAGCAGTTGAATGATCCCGATCGAAACCAGGATTCCTCCCAGCCAATACAAGGTGCTTTTGAACGATTTGGTATAAATCACAATTAAGGCTGCAAACATATAGCCCAACCCGATCTGACCCAATACACTGAGAAGTCTTGGGTGTTCGAATCCGTCGGTGAATACGCCGTTGTAGATCCAACCCAGAAGAACAAGCGCAAGACCACGGAATATGGCTTTTTTAGCCAGATCAGCCTTTGGAACATGTTTCTCAAGTTTCGAAACTAAAGCAAAAGGGATCGCGACACCACTGATAAACATGAAAAGCGGAAAGATCAGGTCTTCGAAGTGAAATCCGTTCCACGGAACATGTTCCATCTGCTCATTCAAAACCTGCATCCAGCCGAAACCGGTTAATTTGGCCAGTATGGCTACAAGTGATCCGCCACCGGTAATCCAGAACATATCAAATCCGCGCAAGGCATCAAGTGATAAAAGGCGTTCGCGGGGAACTACAGTTGTAATGTTTTGTTTCATTCGTTGTATATTTAGGTTAAAAAGAAATAATGATCATCAAATTCAATTCTAATTTCAGGTTTTCAGAACAAGAAAAGTTTTCGTCAAGCCTCCAAACTATCATTCTGAATTGACTTGTTCCGGAAAAACTTTTTAAAAATAGATATCTTTCCTTGTAAAAGTATATTAAAAATTAATCAGAATTAATAGATTCTCAACCTAAGCTGGTCAATTCTAAATTTTGCGAGCTTCTTCAAGGGAAATTTATCTGGATATCCTCAAATTTGCCCAACGTCATTTAATTGTCATTTGGTGGTCATTAAGTTGCTATGAAGCGACACAAGACAATAGAATGACTATGAATGACGACCATTGACCGACACAGTTGGCTTAATTGGTAAATAAATGGACAATCATAAATAAATCAAATGGATCTTTCTGACATCTGGTAAATTCCCTTTCCGAAGGATCTCTGCTGTCTTTTTGTCACCAAAAATGTCAGGATGTTCCTGTGTTCGACGAATCGGGTGTCAATTTTGCCTGATTCCTGCTTGACCGATTTATGGCACAGCGATTGAATAGAACTGCTCGTGTTGATTTAAAAATGAAAAATAACAAGTTAAAAAATATCCTAAAATGGGAAAAATTATTGGAATTGATTTAGGTACCACCAACTCGTGTGTATCTGTAATGGAAGGTAACGAGCCTGTTGTTATCCCAAACAGCGAAGGCAAACGTACAACTCCATCAATCGTTGGTTTTGTTGAAAATGGCGAACGAAAAGTTGGTGATCCGGCAAAACGTCAGGCGATTACGAATCCTTCAAAAACCGTTTATTCGATTAAACGTCTGATGGGCGAAACGTATCAGAACCTGACCAAAGAAATTAAACGGGTTGCTTATACCGTAGTTCAGGGCGACAACAGTACACCACGTGTAGTAATTGACGACCGCAAATATTCTCCGCAGGAAATTTCGGCCATGGTTCTTCAGAAGATGAAGAAAACGGCTGAAGATTACCTTGGACAGGAAGTGACTGATGCAGTAATCACTGTTCCGGCCTATTTCAGCGATTCGCAACGTCAGGCAACCAAAGAAGCCGGCGAAATTGCAGGTTTGAATGTTCGTCGTATCATCAACGAACCAACCGCTGCCGCTTTGGCTTACGGTTTGGATAAAATGCACCGCGAAATGAAAATCGCTGTATTCGACCTTGGTGGCGGTACTTTTGATATTTCAATCCTCGAGTTGGGTGAAGGTGTTTTCGAAGTGAAATCGACGGACGGTGATACTCACCTTGGTGGTGATGACTTCGACCAGGAGATTATCAACTGGCTGGCTGCTGAATTCAAAAATGACGAAGGAATCGACCTGCGTCAGGATCCGATGGCTTTGCAACGTTTGAAAGAAGCCGCTGAAAAAGCTAAAATTGAATTGTCAAGTTCGACCACAACAGAAATTAACCTGCCATACATAATGCCGGTGAATGGTATTCCAAAGCATTTGGTTAAGACCCTGTCACGTGCCAAATTCGAACAAATCTGCGACAAACTGATTCAGGCAACTATCGAGCCTTGCAGAAAAGCATTGAAAAATGCAGGCATGCAGGCCAGTGATATCGACGAAGTAATTCTCGTTGGTGGTTCAACCCGTATTCCTGCCGTTCAGGAAAAAGTTCAGGAATTATTCGGAAAAGCTCCATCAAAAGG
>JBAWZG010000308.1:0-4159 GCA_037143155.1 Bacteroidia bacterium | reverse complement strand
GAAAACTGTAAAATCCAGAGACATGGCCAATCAGGTACTTTTCCAGGAAGTCGACAAAACGAAAGATGATTTTCAAATGAAAGTGGGAACCCTTGCCACGCTGGATATCATGAAACAATTGGACGAAAGTTATGAAAAGGTGGAATCTGAAATATTCAAACCCTGGCACCAGGATATGGTAGACAAAGGCAAAAAGGGAACCTGGGGATTGCTGCGATCCATTTTACCAGCCGGAACTACTGCATATGGTACACATATTACGTTTAGCATGTATAAAGACGCTGGCCAATTAGCCGACTTTATGGAAGGTTCGAATGGTGACATGAATTTAACAACACAACTTGCCGTAAAAGAAGGTTTGAAAACACGGGAATGGAAGGAAGTAAAACTTGCCAAACTGGAAATGACAATAAAATAAATTCATTAAGGCTGGAGTCTGTTTAATTGATAATTACTTGTCAATATCTTGATAATTACCGACGAATCTGACTTTTTAACCATGGGTTAGTATTTTTTTCTTAACAACAGAAAGAGGAGCAGTTTGCTCCTCTTTCATTTTTTCTGACCAATCAGGTACTGCCATTTCAAATTTCGATAATAAAAGAACGAATCGAAAATCTATGCAACTTCCTTTTCGAATTTTCTTTGTCCTTTATCCTATTTCCTTACTTTCATTCATTAACGGATTCCAGCCCTGTGCCTGAAGCGGAATAACTGAGCCTCCGGTAGTAATGAGATTTGCACCTTCGTTTTCAGCAGTAATGTGCCCGATAATGGTGATATCGAATTCCTTTTTAATCTCGTCAAAACTGGCAAGCGGAACGGTGAACAGCAGTTCGTAATCTTCGCCTCCATTGAGAGCCGCCACCAACGGATTGATGCTGAGTTCTTCAGCGAATTCTTTGGTCTGACTATCCATCGGTATCTTTTCTTCATAAATATTGCAGCCAACCTTCGAAGCTTTGCATAAATGCAGCACTTCCGACGAAAGTCCATCCGAAATATCGATCATCGAAGTTGGTTTAATATTCAGTGTTTTCAGTAATTCTTTAAAGTCAGCCCGGGCTTCGGGTTTCAGCTGACGTTCCAGAATGTAATCGTATCCTTCGAATTGCGGTTTCTGATGCGGATTTACTTTGAACACTTCATTTTCGCGCTCAAGCAACTGCAGTCCCATATAAGCGCCACCCAAATCGCCTGAGACACAAACCAAATCACCAATTTTAGCTCCACTGCGATAAACCAGTTCGTCTTCATTGGCTTCGCCAATAGCAGTTACGCTGATAGTCAGCCCGGTGAGCGAGCTGGTCGTGTCGCCACCGATCAGATCGACTCCGTATTTCTCACAGGCCAGGTGTATTCCTGAATAGAGTTCTTCGACAGCTTCCAGCGAAAACTTCGATGAAATGGCTATTGAAACAGTAATTTGTCGTGGGATGGCATTCATTGCGTAAACATCCGAAAGGTTAACCACCACAGCCTTGTAGCCCAGATGTTTCAGTGGAACATACATCAGGTTGAAATGAATTCCTTCGGTTAAAAGGTCGGTAGTTACAACAATTTTATGGTCCGGAAAACTCAAAACAGCAGCGTCGTCGCCAACTCCAATAACCGTACTTGTATTTTTAATTTGTATTTTTTCGGTCAGGCGGGTAATTAATCCAAACTCTCCCAATTCAGAAAGTGGTGTTTGCTTCATTATTTCGGATATATTAATAAATAAGACTTGAAGGTATTTATTGGCTTCAAACTTTCGACAAAAATAGCTTTACTTCCTTATCTTTGCAAGATATTTTAAACAGTATGTTTGCAAGTTTGTTAAAGAGACTGTAAACAGTGGAGAAAGAAAACAGTGAGATATGGAAGATCAGGATAAATTATTAAACGATATAACGACGCAGGAATATCAATATGGTTTTGTGACCGATATTGATACCGACGTAATTCCGAAGGGCTTGAGCGAAGATGTTGTCCGATTGATTTCGTTCAAAAAGAAGGAACCTGAATTTATGCTTGAATTCAGGTTGAAAGCTTACCGCGAATGGCTAAAAATGAAAACTCCGGATTGGGCACATTTAAAAATACCGCCCATCGATTTTCAGGAGACCATTTATTATGCAGCCCCGCGAACCAGCCCCAAGTATCAAAGTCTGGATGAAGTTGATCCGGAGTTGATTGAAACGTTTAAAAAGCTTGGAATACCTATTGAAGAGCAGAAACATCTGGCCGGAGTGGCCGTTGATGTGGTGATGGACAGTGTTTCGGTAACGACAACATTCAAAAAGGTACTTGCCGAAAAAGGAATTATCTTCTGTTCATTCAGCGATGCGTTGCAGGAACATCCCGACCTGATTAAAAAATACCTGGGAATGGCCGTTCCAACGACCGACAACTTCTTTGCAGCATTAAATTCAGCCGTATTTTCTGACGGATCGTTTTGCTTTATCCCGAAAGGAATTCGCTGCCCGATGGAACTTTCAACTTATTTCAGGATTAATACTGCCGGAACCGGACAATTTGAACGCACCCTGATCATTGCTGAAGATGACAGCTATGTCAGTTATCTCGAAGGTTGTACCGCTCCGAAGCGCGATGAAAATCAGTTACATGCAGCGGTAGTCGAAATCATCGCCATGGATCGGGCTGAAGTGAAATATTCAACGGTTCAGAACTGGTACCCGGGTGATAAAAACGGATTGGGTGGAATTTATAATTTTGTAACGAAACGCGGAATTTGCCGTGGCGTTTCATCAAAAATAAGCTGGACCCAGGTAGAAACCGGTTCGGCAATTACCTGGAAATATCCAAGTTGTGTGCTGATTGGCGATAATTCGGTGGGCGAGTTTAATTCGGTGGCATTGACCAATCACCATCAGCAGGCCGACACCGGAACCAAGATGATTCACATTGGCAAAAACACCAAAAGTACGATCGTTTCCAAAGGTATTTCTGCCGGAAGGAGTGATAATTCGTATCGCGGACTGGTCAAGGTGATGCCTGGTGCTATCAATTCGCGCAACTTTTCGCAATGCGATTCTCTTTTGTTGGGATCAACCTGCGGTGCCCATACATTTCCGTACATCGAAGTGGGCAATAAATCGTCGATTGTCGAGCACGAAGCCACGACTTCCAAAATTGGAGAAGACCAGATTTTTTACTGCAATCAGCGAGGCATTTCTACGGAAGATGCCATCGGAATGATTGTCAACGGATATGCCCGCGAAGTGCTGAATAAACTTCCGATGGAATTTGCCGTTGAAGCACAGAAACTGCTGCAAATTAGTCTGGAAGGCAGTGTGGGGTAATAGCCCCTCCAAACCTCCCCGTGGGGGAGGCTTTTGGGAAATCAAAATCAGAAACATTAATGTATAAAATGAAACAAATATTAATTTCTATTCCTTCTTTTCCTCTGATGAAGGGGAAAAGGGAGATTTTTAAACTTTCCCCCTACGGGGGAGCTGGAGGGGGCCTTTTATGTTATCAATAAAGAACTTACGTGCCTCGGTTGAAGGCAAAGAGATACTGAAAGGGATTAACCTGGAAGTAAAAGCCGGCGAAGTACATGCCATTATGGGACCGAACGGTTCAGGAAAAAGTACGCTGGCCAATATTCTGGCCGGAAAGGCTGATTACGAAATACTGGAAGGTGAAGTCACTTTCCTTGGACAGGATTTGCTCGAACTTTCTCCTGAAGTCCGCTCACGCAGCGGAATTTTCCTGAGTTTTCAGTATCCGGTTGAAATTCCGGGAGTGCCCATGGTTAGTTTTCTGAAAGCTTCAGTCAATGAACACCGAAAATTCAAAGGATTGGCACCATTGACAGCTGGCGAATTTCTGAAACTTCTGCGTGCCAAGAAAGAAATGCTTCACCTCGACACTGAACTGACCAACCGTTCGGTGAACGAAGGTTTTTCAGGAGGAGAGAAAAAGAAGAATGAAATTTTCCAGATGGCCATGCTGGAACCAAAACTTGCTATTCTGGACGAAACCGATTCCGGTCTGGACATCGATGCGCTCAGGATTGTGGCAGAAGGCGTGAATGCCTTGAAAACTCCTGAAAATGCAACTATCCTTGTTACACACTACCAGCGCCTGCTCGATTACATCGTTCCGGATTTTGTGCATGTTTTATACAAAGGCAAGATTGTTCTTTCGGGAG
>JBAWZG010000307.1:0-4197 GCA_037143155.1 Bacteroidia bacterium | reverse complement strand
AATTTATTTCAGCATCCAATAGACAAACAATAGATCCCGAAATAAATTCGGGATCATGGATTGCATGGATCGAAGCATTTTTAAGTCCCCTCTTTGGGAGTGGGTTTGGGGGAGGCTTCTATTTTTTTTCAAACAAATCGCAGCTGATCGGGTAATGGTCGGAATGGTTAAGGCTGGAAACCTCAAAATTATAGCTCGTAAATTTGGGGCTGTAAAGAATATAATCGATTCGGAAGGAAGGCAGTTTCCCATTGTAGGTATTCGCGGTTCCTTTTCCGGATTCCGAGAACGAATCCTCCAGATCACCCCTGACAGTTCGGTAGGTAAATGATACCGGCGTATCGTTAAAATCACCGCAAACAATTACCGGGTAACGACATTGGTTCAGGTGTTCACGAAGGGTTGCGGCCTGCTCTGCCCTTTTGATCAGAGCCCGTCTGAATTTCTGGCTAATCTCAATAAATCTATCTTTGGTTTCAACCTGGTTTTCAAAATCGATGGAGTCGATGGTGTTGATCTCTTTGGGTTTAAGCTGGTACGATTGCAAATGGCAATTATAAATTCTTACTGTATCCGAATTCATCAGAATATCGGTAAAAATGATCATGTTTCCGGAGTTTTCAAACCTGATTTCACCCATGTTCACGATCGGGAATCGGGTCAGGGTAAGCTGTCCTCCGGCGTTGCTGCTGTGGGCTAACTGCATGTGACTGATATCAGCCAGTTTGGTGTTGTTGATGTCGAAAATCTGACGTTTATTGAGCCGGACTTCCTGAAGACAAATGATATCGGCATCTTCCTGCCTGAGGAAATCCAGGATATGATCGGCATTTTCCTTATTCGGAAATTCAGTGGCACCCATAAAATACCGGACATTGTAACTGGTAATCCTGATCCCTTTTTCAGTGGTTGTTTTGCCTGAAAATTGAAGGTAATTGCCAATGTGCTGATATCCGGCAAGGATGGTAAAGATTGAAAAAAGTGTGAACCAGGGTTTTATGATCACCCAAAGGACAATGAAAACCAGGTTGACAACCAGCAAATAAGGATATGCCATTCCGAAAAGTGCCGCAAACCAAAGCTTCTCGGGACTGAGAAAAACCGAAACTGAAGCGATTCCCAACGAGAAAACAGCAACCAGATTAAAGAACAGCAGCGTATATATCAGAAATTGCTTCAACCGAATTTTTGTTTTGTGCCAACATCACCTTTCGACAAGCGAGGCCTATGACAAATATAGGAAATATTGAACAGCAACAGGTCAGTATTTTAATGGCTTTTCGAGTGCTGCCCGAATCATCCGGTCTTTTCCGTTGATATCTTTTTTCAGTAAAACTTCCGAGAATCCTTTTTCCTCAAGAATTCCGGAACATTCCTTTCCAAAAGCTTCGTTGATCTCGAAATACAAACGGCCACCGTCATTCAGTTGGACCCTTGCAAAATCAGCGATCCGTTCATAAAATATCAGAGGATTCTCATCGGAAACGAACAGCGCAAGTTCCGGCTCAAATTCCAATACATTTTTCTCCATCAGTAATTTTTCCGTTTCCCTGACATACGGCGGATTGCTGACAATGATATCCAGTTCCTGAATCCCGATTTCAGGAATGAAATTCAAAATGTCATATTCAAATACTGAGATATCCGAAGAATTAAGTTCTGCATTGCGTCGGGCAGTTTCGAGGCAAACGAGCGAAATGTCGCAAGCCAGAACCATGGCGCCTGGAATGTTTTTCTGAAGTGAAATGGCGATGCAGCCGGTTCCGGTACCGATATCCAGAATAGTTGGTCCGGCCAGTTTATTCTCCTGAATGATCCATTGAACCAGTTCTTCAGTTTCAGGGCGTGGAATCAGTACTTCAGGAACAGCCTTGAAAGGCAGACCATAGAATTCGGTTTCCCCCAGAATGTATTGGATGGGTTCATGGTTTTTCAGGCGTAAAAGAATTTCATCAATCTCAGATCGTTCATTCTGATCCAGGATTTCATCTTTGGCCAGTAAATATTGGGTGCGCGAATATCCTTTCAGTTTTTCAAAGATCAGGAAGATCAGGCTTTCTATTTCTTCGGATGAATATGTTCCTGCCAATTCTTTTCGGATGGATGCAATACCTGCCTTCATTATTCTTATTTTTGGCAAAGTTAATTTTTTCGTTGATGAGTACTCCGCAAATCTTTATGCAACGCTGTCTCGAACTGGCACTTCTTGGAATGGGCGATGTGGCTCCCAATCCGATGGTGGGTTGTGTCATCGTGTGCGATGGAATCATCATTGGCGAAGGCTATCATCAAAAAATTGGCGGGCCGCATGCCGAAGTAAACGCCATTCGTTCGGTTAAAAATCCGGAATTGTTTGAAAAATCAACGCTCTATGTTTCGCTCGAACCATGCGCTCATCAAGGCAGAACGCCTCCCTGTTCCGATCTGATTATCGAATACCGGATTCCACGCGTGGTCATAGGAACAGTCGATCCGTTTGCCACAGTTGCCGGAAAAGGCATTGAAAGGATGCAAACCGCCGGAATTGAGATTGAGGTAGGCTTGCTCGAAGCTGAATGCCGCAATTTGAACCGCCGGTTTTTTACCTTTCACGAGAAAAGACATCCGTATATCTTGCTGAAATGGGCGCAAACCCTCGATGGATTCATTGACACCGACCGGACCGAAACCCAGCATCCGACCTGGATTACCAATGCCTTGTCAAAAAGACTGGTTCATAAACAACGTTCCGAAGAATCGGCCATTTTAATTGGAACCAACACGGCCGAATTCGACAATCCGGCACTGACCGTGCGCGAGTGGACCGGTAATCAGCCTATTCGCCTGGTCATCGATCGCACCGGAAGACTCGATCCTGCTCTGCATATTTTCGACCACAAAGCGCCAACATGGGTTTTTACTGATTCTTCTGGTACCGACACCGAAACCCTGAAATACATCCGACTTGACTTTGAAATGGATATTCTTCCGCAAATGCTTTCGGAGTTGTATCAACGGAATATTCTTTCGGTGGTGGTTGAGGGTGGAGGAATTTTGCTCAATAGTTTTCTTCAGGATGGTTTGTGGGATGAGGCTTTTGTTTATACCGGGAACCAGTTCTTCGGGAAAGGTGTTGCTGCTCCCCAGATTTCCGGAGAAACGATTGGTCTCGAAATTCTGGACGATTGCAAATTGCACGTTCTAAGAAACATGTCAGAACACGATTTTAAGGATTAAAGGATGGTCAGGATTATTCGGATTTCCGGAATTTGAAATCTTCTTTGCTTACCAGTTTTTTGTTGTAAACTCGTTTGAATTCAAGGCTCAAATTTCCAAAATTGATCAAAAGTCCATCGGCCATATTATAGGCTTCAAGGTAATTAATGGCCTGTGCTTTATGCACCCCTTCTAACTTTTCTACTGCTTTTAACTCAACCATTACACATTCTTCCACAAAAAAATCCACTCTGCGTGTTCCAATTTGCTCGTCCCGGTAAAAAATGGGCATTTCTTTTTCACGTTCAAAGGCCAAATTCTGCCAGGACAGCTCAATTGCAAGTGCCCGTTGGTAAATTACTTCCTGAAATCCATTCCCCAAAGTTGAATGCACTTGCATCGCGCATCCTATAATTTTGTGAGTCAATTGATCGATTTTATTTTCCATATGACTTTCTCTTTTAAATTAATTGTCTGAAAACGATTAATTTAATTACAGGATTGACAGGAAAATATGCTACAACTTAATTTTTATCCTCAAATCGTGCCCATCTATTAATCTCATAATCGTGTTCAGAATTCGTTTGCTTTTCACAGTATTTTTAGTGAAATTTAGTCACACCAAATCCATACGGAAAAACACATGGCTATTTTGCCCGATATATGGAAAGCTTTGCCCAGCCTGGCTACCATCCTGTATATTTTAACAGTGGTTTTTATTGCCATACTGATCATTCTGGAGAATCGCAATCCGGTGAAAACGATCAGCTGGGTACTGGTATTGGTGCTGCTTCCCATTGCCGGAATCGTAATTTACCTGTTTTTTGGTCAGGAATATCGTAAAACCAAGATGTATTCGCGAAAAGGATTAAAGCATCTTGAAAGACTGAGAAATCTTACTCTTGAACAGCTGGATACCCTTCCAAACAACCATTTTCAAATCAGTGAACGACTCTATTCCAAAAAAAGATTAATTAACCTATTGCTTGCCAATTCGAACGC
>JBAWZG010000306.1:0-4204 GCA_037143155.1 Bacteroidia bacterium | reverse complement strand
GATTTCTTTTCGTTTTTCTTCCCAGGGAATGCACAATCCGGCTTTGTTGGCAGGATTAATGCGGTTTCCCATGCCGTAATCCGGGCCAAAAATGGTTCCGGGACTTGGTGCATTTTGGGAATTGAGGTCGAGTAGGGCAGAACTTCCATCGGAATAAACACCGTATTCACGGGTGAAGTCAGTCAGAACCTGCATGTTTTCGATGGTGGCATCGTTCTGGATGATGGCGCTGGCATCCATAATGTAGCCTCCGTCGCGGGCCACTTCGTCGATAACTTTTTTGCAGCGGGTGCGAATTTCATCCGGCGATCCATACGAAAGTAAGGTATTCGGAATTCCTCCACTCAGGCAGAATTTATCTCCGATAATTTGGTTGGTTTTGAAAATATCTCCGCTATCGACATGATAAACAATGCTCTTTTCAGGCAAATCCGTAAAGCTTTCGAGGTGATGGTTCCAGTTTCCTTCAGCATAAAACAAAGTCTGGTGTCCGTTTTTCCAGAGTTCTTCGATGATTGGTCTCACTGTTGGCCAGTAATGCGATTCGAATTCTCCTTTGGAAACAAACGGGATACAGCCCCGGTGCATCCAATAACCAATCGGAAGCTGTTTGTTCGGGTCAGCAGAAGTAAGGGCAACATGGTACAAATGCGGCATCAGGGCTTCGCAGGCTTTCCTGACTTTATCCGGCTGTGTCATCATGTCCATGGTCAGTCCGAGATAGCCCCGAAGTTTATCGCCCAGAATATCAAAGGGAGCTTTGAAAATACCGTTGATAGCTGATACGGTGCCGCTTTCAGTTCGTAATTTATCCACATGCGGGCCGTAAGCATTGAAATAATTGAGCATGGCCATTCCGCCTTTCACAAGGGCCAGGTTATTGCGGTAACTGGTAGCGGTCCCCATCGGACTGATATCAGCAGAAACCCGCGGAAGCCATTTGTTGTAAAGAAATGCCGTCGGATCATCAATCAGTTCGTCATACTCATCCTCTTTCATAAACGACTGGCCTTCTTCCGGTTCGCGGTACTGGAATCCGTTGTTCGCCGGAACATCAATTCCGGGGATGCCGTAATACGTCAGACCGATGGATTGCGTGAGTCCGGTCCACACATAAACCATGTTCGAAACCACGGCATCCCAGTCGAATCCGGCAGCGCATTTCCGCGCGGCGACAAATGCCCGGTTGTAATCATGGACCACATCCTGACAAGTCATTCCGGCATATTTTGCAGTGAATTCGGCAACGAACGGACGAATCGGTATACGGTCGGGCTTTTCGTTTCGCATAGCGGTGAGGTATCGGCTGAGGCGCTGGCGGTAAAGTTCTTCAGTAGAAAGCATAGTGAATGGTATAGAAAGTTAGCACCTAAATATAACAACTCTTTACTGAAATTATTATCTTTAGGAACAATATCAATTTGTCTCAATCAACTTTGATGAAAAACCAGATTCTGCTTTTCTTTTTCCTGTTTTCTTTTTCTTCCGGAAGTTTTTCTCAGGCATTTCATCCCAAACTTTTTTGTTTTGAAGATGCTTTTTTAGAACAGCACACCAATGATCCTGTTTTTCAGACTAAACTGCTGAAAGATTATGGTTTTGATGGGATGGAACTGATGGGTCTCGACCGGATGGATGAAAAACTTGCAGCAATCGATCAGCAAAAATTACAGCTTTTCATGGTTTATATCCGGATTGATCTGGAAAAGGAAGAACACTTCGATCCGCGTTTATTCGACTTTATCCGGAAGGTTCAGAACAAAGGAGTGACGCTTTGGCTTCATATCCTGAGTGAAAAATTCAAGCCATCAGATCCAGCCGGCGATGAGCTTTGTGTTCCGATTATTCAGCAAATTGCTGATTTTGCTTTGGAATATGGCGTAAAAGTGGCATTGTATCCGCATACCAATTTCTGGCTCGAAAAAGTGGACGACAGTGTTCGGTTGACCCGGAAAATTAATCGCAGGAATGTCGGTGCGGTTTTTAACCTTTGTCATTTCCTGAAAGCTGACGAAAAAAACCGATTGGAAGAAAAACTTGTGAATGCTATACCATTTCTGGCTGCTGTTTCAATTAACGGAGCTGACGATGGCGCCACCGGAGAAATGGGCTGGGACCGACTGATTCAACCACTTGGAAAAGGAAGCTTTGACGTGCTGAATGTGTTGAAAATCCTGAAAGAAAATCATTTTTCAGGTCCAATTGGATTGCAATGCTATGCCATCCCCGGAAAACCGGAAGAATTCCTGAAAATTTCAACCGAAACATGGAAAAAGTACCTGAAAATACTTGAAAAATAATCCCGAAAGTATTGGATGAGTTTTAATTTCAGGATTTAGGACTTAGGAGCTTTAGGTTTTTTTTTAGGTTTTGGTGCAGTTGCTTCATCAGGAGTCTCAATCACCGCGGGTTCGGCAACAACTTCCTCTTCGGGATTGACACCTCTGATTTTGGCTTCAAGATTATCGACAACGGTGACAGCTTTCTCTTCAAATTTGGCCCAGGCCTCTTCAACTTTGGCTTCAATCTGGTCTTTTGCTTCTTCAGCTTTTACCTGAATTTTCTCACCAAGGTCTTTCGCTTTTTCACTGGTTTCGCGGGTAAATTCCCTGATGTTTTCTTTGGTCTGGCCAATCACCTGATCAGCCTTTTCAGAATTTCCCTTTGTAAATTCCTTGACTTGCTCAATGCTTTGCTCCACTTTTTGTGTGCCAACAGTTTTGCTGGTTGAGAACAACCTTTTTAATGAATCTTTAAGTCCCATGATTAATTGTTTTTGGTTTGCAAACAAAGATACAATCATTTGAAAATGATAACGATTAATCCCGAAAGATTTGAAAATAAGTAATTGAAACAATTTAATGTCGTATTTTTTCCTCGACTCACCCCACGTCCGCAAGCGCACGTCTTCCCTCTCTACTTGTAGAGAGGGGTAAAGCGAGCGTTGCGAGCTTGGGGTGAGTCAACAAAGCAATGAATCTGAAATACGACATTTATTTATTCTTTTAACTTAATAATCTTGAATCAAATATATTCGGGTAATTATTCATTCAGAAAAACGTTTATCTTCATGCTTAGATTCGTATTTCTGAAACGAGTTTAAATAACCTTTTAAAATCCAGCCTACCATGTTAAATCGTCGGGAATTTATCCGGAATACCGGCCTTGTGGCCGGAGGAGCCATCGTAGTTCCAACAATTATTCCTTCGTGTGCTTTTGGTGCGAATGACAAAATAAACCTCGGTATGATAGGAACCGGCGATCATGGCATTACCTGGAATCTGGCGGCCTACCTAAAACTCGACAATTGCAGGGTGATTGCTGCCTGCGATGTCGATTCGGAGCGCGCCATGAAAGCCAAAACCATGACTGATTCGCGCTACAAAAATAAGGATTGCAAAACATTCAGCGATTTCCGTGAAGTGCTTCTCCGGAAAGACATTGACGCGGTACAAATTTCAACGCCCGACCACTGGCACGTTCCCATCACCGTTTTGTCTATTCAGGCCGGTAAAGATGTTTGCTGCGAAAAACCAACTCACACTATTGCACAGGGACGAATATTGTGCGACGTGGTTGCAAAACATGATCGGATTTACCAGACCAGTCTTGAAGACCGGTCGCTTCAACCTTATTACCGGATGGCTGAATTGGTCAGGAATGGCCGGATTGGCAAATTGCAGAAAATGGTTTGCGGTTTGCCCGGAGCTTTCAGTGAGCGATATGCCTATGGCGATTTCAAAGTTCAGGCACCGCCAAAAGGTTTCGATTACGAAATGTGGCTCGGACCTGCCCCGGAAGCACCTTATTGTCCCGGAAGAACTCATTGGAACTTTCGATGGATTTTCGATTATTCAGGAGGCAGCATCACCGATTGGGGCGCTCACATTCTGGATACGGCCCAGCGTTGCAACGGAACCGAAAAGTCGGGCCCGGTTTCGGTCGAAGGAACTGGTATTTTCGGCGAAGGTTTGTATAACACAGCTCACACTTTTCACCTGAGCTACACCTACGAAAATGGCGTGATCATGGAAGTTCATTCCGAAAAAGTAGAAATTGTTTGTTACGGAACCGATGGATGGTTGAAAGTGAATGGCTGGAACGGAAAACTGGAAGCCAGTTCAGACAAGATCCTGAATTCAGTGATTGAACCCAATGAAATTCAGCTCAGCACCGATGTCAGCGAACATGTCAATTTCCTGAA
>JBAWZG010000305.1:0-4230 GCA_037143155.1 Bacteroidia bacterium | reverse complement strand
TATAGGGCAATTCGTTGTACGTTGTTCCGGAGAATTTGACTTCCGAAATCATTTCGCCTCCGCCCTGATATGGAGGCATTTGTTGGAGTAATTCCTTTATCCCATAAAGAACTCCTACCCCATTTGGTCCATACATTTTGTGCGCCGAAAAAGCATAAAAATCAACACCCAAATCCTGAACATCAATTACCAAATGCGCAGCTGCCTGTGCTCCGTCAACAAAAATCCGAACGTTTTTTGAATGAGCGATCCGGACAATTTGTTTCACTGGATTGATGGTTCCTAAAACATTCGAAACATGAGTGACAGCAATAAGCTTGGTATTTCCGGTAATTAATTCGTCAAGTTGCTCTATCTGCAAGCGTCCTACGTCATCAACCGGAAGCATCACAATTTTTGCACCTTTTCGCCTGGCCAGCATTTGCCATGGAACGATATTCGAATGGTGTTCCATTTCAGAAACAATGATTTCATCCCCTTCCTGAATAAAGATTTCGCCAAACGAAAAGGCAACCAGGTTAATGCTTTCTGTGGTTCCCTTGGTAAAAATGATTTGCTCTCTGGTTTCAGCATTGATCAGGGCACGAATCTTTTCGCGGGTTGCCTCATAAGCTGTGGTTGCCTTGTCGGCCAGAAAATGTGCTGCACGATGAATGTTTCCGTAATATTCGGTGTACGTTTTTGTCAGGGCATCAATGACCTGTTGTGGTCGTTGCGTCGTGGCAGCGTTATCGAAATAAACCAATGGACGGTTATATATTTTCTGCTGAAGAATCGGAAAATCTTCACGTATTTTTTTCAGGTCAAAACTCATAACGGTTTGATTTTTTATGAACAACCCTATTCATGTCATGTTGTTCAAACTTTTCTTTTCAAAGATAGAAGAATTAAACTTTATCTTTTGCCGGTGACAATTTCCTTCGTTCGGATTATTGGTTAATTTTATCGCATTGTTTTGCTACTCATCCGATGACTTCAAGTTCTCGTATGAGTAGCAAACATAAAAACGTAAACTCAAATCGAAATGACCATGAAAATGCGATTGTTGCTGGTATTGCTTTTGCCGGTGTTTTCATCCCTGGCCCAGGAATTGACGAAAGGCGAATTGGATAAAATCAGATCAGGTTTTAAGAAAGATGTTTACACGAAGGCTATGCAGAACGCACTTTCGTCGACCGACATTACCCAGCTGGCGTGGAACCGCGAAAATGTCGGGACAACAGACCAAATGTTCACCTACCGGGTGGATGTTTCGGGCATTACTGATCAGAAAAAATCGGGTCGCTGCTGGATGTTCAGTTCACTTAACTTGTTCAGGCCAATGGCTATGAAACAATTCAACGTTACGGAATTTGAATTCTCGGAAAACTACCTGTATTTCTGGGATCTTATCGAGAAATCAAACCTTTTCCTGAACAACATGGCCATTTCCACAAACTTACCAATCGATAATGAAAAAGTCAGATGGTACCTTCGTTCGCCGGTTGACGATGGCGGCCAGTGGATCAATTTTGTAAATCTTGCAAAAAAATACGGCATGGTTCCCAAAGATGCGATGGAAGAAACCAATTCGAGCGAAAATACATCGTTGATGATTAAGTTTATCAACACCAAACTGCGTGAAGATGCTCTTGAACTTCGTGAAATGGTTGGTGCCAAATCACCGGTTCTGTTGGCCAAACAAACAACAAATAAGCAGGAAATCATAGAATTAACAGCAACAAAAGTTGATCAGGCAAAGTTGACTGCCCGGAAAATCGAAATGCTTTCAGAAATTTACCGGATGCTGGCGCTCAACCTGGGCGAACCTCCCAGCGAATTTCAGTGGAGGTACAAAACGAAAGATAAAAAGATAACTGAAGCTAAAACCTATACTCCACAAAGTTTTATGGCCGAAATTTTTGGCGAGACTAAACTTGAAGATTTTGTGATGCTGATGAACGATCCTTCGCGACCGTTCTGGAAACATTACGAAATCGAAAACTACCGGAACACTCAGGAGGGAATTAACTGGAACTATGTGAACCTTCCAAATGAGGAAATCAAAGCCTTTTGCATTGCCTCGATAAAAAACAACGAAGCACTTTATGCTTCCTGCGATGTGGCCAAGCAATTACGCCGCGATGTGGGCATTCTGGATGTCGATAATTTTGATTTCGAATCGGTTTACGGAGTGAAATTTGGAATGAACAAAGCTCAGCGGATTCAAAGCGGTGAAAGCGGTTCAAGTCATGGCATGGCTTTAATTGCAGTGGATGTGGATGCGCAGCAAAAGCCCGTCAAATGGCAGTTCGAAAACAGCTGGGGCCCGGCAGCCGGTGAAAAAGGCTACCTTACATTTACCGATGCATGGTTCAACGAATACATGTTCCGGTTTGTAGTGAATAAAAAATACCTCAGCGAAAAAGTGCTTGAAATTTACAAGCAAAAAGCTGAAATGCTCCCACCATGGGATCCAATGTTTTAGCGATTTGGAAAGATCATTCCGAACTAGTTTCGGAATCCAACCCAGATAACAGACCCTGAAACAAGCCTTCGACGCGAGCTCAGTCGAACGTTCAGTGTGACGAGCTCAGTTAGTTGTGGCAACAAATATTGAACTATTAAATTAATCAACTCAGAAAACAGAACCATGAAAACCTTTTTTGTCAAATCTCACGGACTTGGAAACGACTATTTCACACTCAACGAAGCAGAACTTCCCTTCAGCCTGAATGAAAAAAATATCCAGTTGCTTTGCGATGTCCATTACGGAATCGGATCGGACGGAATACTGCTGAAAGTGGCGTCGTCAAAAGCCGATTTTGGCCTGAAAATTTTTAATCCGGATGGTTCGGAAGCCGAAAAAAGCGGCAACGGACTGCGCATATTTGCCAAATATCTGTTCGATTACGGCCACACTTCAGGAAAGATATTTACCATAGAAACTTTGGGAGGAGTTGTAACTGCAGAAATTTCAGGAGAAACCAACGGCAAGGCCAATCGGGTGAAAGTTGATATGGGAAAAGCCAATTTCAATTCACATCAGGTTCCGGTCCTCTGCGACGAAACCGAATGTCTGGATCATCCATTGAATATGATCGACGAAACCTACCTGATCAACTGCGTTTCGGTTGGAAATCCTCACTGTGTCATCGTGTGTACTAAGCTGACGAAAGCTGAAATTCTGAAACACGGTGCGGAAATCGAGAATCATCCGATGTTCCCGAACCGCATCAATGTACAGTTTGCCAAAGTCATTTCGCGCAATGAAGTGGAGATTCTCATTTGGGAGCGTGGTGCAGGTTATACGCTGGCCTCCGGAAGTTCGTCGTGCGCGGTGGCTGCCGTGATGGTCAAAAAAGGATTGACCGATCGAAAAATGACAGTGAAAATGCCCGGGGGTACACTTCAGATTGAAATCGATGAAGCGTGGAATATCCGGATGGAAGGTGAAGTCAAAGAAATTGCTTCAGGCTATTTAAGTGATGAACTGATTGCAGACGTGCTTTGTTTATAAAATACTGTAAATTTGCAGCCCAATATATTTACGAATCAGAATGACAACGAAACAAATTCCATTTACGAAGCAGCAGATCGAAAAGATCGTTGAACAATATCCAACTCCTTTTCACATCTACGATGAAAAAGGAATCCGTGAATACGCCCGAAAATTCATCAAAACGTTTTCATGGAATCCCGGCTTTAAAGAATATTATGCCATCAAATCGGCGCCAAACCCTTTTCTGATGAAAATCATGCAGGAAGAAGGTTTTGGAATTGACTGCAGCTCGTTTGCCGAACTGATGATTGCCGAAAAATTAGGCATGTCGGGCGACGAAATCATGTTCACCTCCAACGATACGCCAGTTTACGAATACAAGAAAGCCGTTGATTTGGGTGCCATCATTAACCTCGACGACATTTCACACATCGAATACCTCGAAAAAAATATCGGTCTGCCCTCGCTGGTTTGTTTTAGATACAATCCTGGCTCATTGAAAGAAGGAAATACAATCATTGGTCATCCTGAAGAAGCAAAATACGGATTTACCCGCGAACAACTTTTCGAAGGGTATCAAATGCTGATAGACAAAGGCGTCACCCGCTTTGGGCTTCATACCATGGTGGCTTCCAACGAATTGGATGCTGCTTATTTTGTAGAAACTGCCGAACTTTTATTCGACCTGATTGTGGAGCTGAATGAACGATTGGGAATCAAAATTGAATTTGCCAATCTTGGAGGTGGTA
>JBAWZG010000304.1:0-4230 GCA_037143155.1 Bacteroidia bacterium | reverse complement strand
GAGCCGTTTGGAAGCAATTCCTGAATGTCGATTCCGCCAAAAAAGACCAGATCGCGGCCATAATTTTGTACCAGATATTCAGGATTCATGCCTTCGGCCAAAGGTTGCAAGGGATTCAGGATGTTGAGACCAATCTCAATAAAATCAGGGATAATGGGCAAAATAGAACCACATGAATGCCAGGCGATTTTCACCTTGGGATTGACTTTTTTAAACTCCCCGAAAAGATATTTGATGCGCGGCTTGAAATGTTTTCGCCAGCTGTCCGTATCGAGCAACATTCCTGACTGCATCCCGAAATCGTCGCCTGCCCAGATGATGTCGGCACCTGCTTCAATGAGTTTCGCGCCTGTAACAAGATTAATCTGCATGATTTTGTCGAGTAATGCCGGAAGATATTCAGGCTCAAACAGCAGATCGAGCAGAAGTTTCTCAAGGCCGGTAAGGTACCAGGCCGTTTCAAAAATGGTGGTTTCGAGATCGCCCACAATAGCATACTTTTCTCCATATTCTTTAACCGATGAATTGGCGAGTGTAAAACGCGAAGACCAGTTTGGGTCGAACCAGTCGTAAATCTCAATATCAGCGGCAGTTACGGCATTGGCCAAAGGGAACCGAAAAAATTCGTTGTATAAACCGGCATTTTTAAAGACCATGCCATACTCATTGGTGATTAATCCTTCAGGGCTGATTTTTGTTGACCGCTCTTTTGGAGTACAGGCAGCAATCCCCACACAATCATTGCCCAATGCGGTAAGCAGCCTGCTGTGCGAAATGCGGGTTGAAAGCAGCGAATCTTCCGGTGCTTCATAAGGCAAACCCAAATGAGCCGAAAGTTTTTGTGCCATTTGCGGTGTCAGCGTGGCAAATACAGGAGGCCGATCGTGCGGTTGTCGGTTGATTGCGGCTAGTACCCGTTCTTTTGGATCCATTTGTACTTATAATTTAAAAGTCTGTTTTCCAGCCTTGAGCTCCTTCTTTTTATTTCCCCAGACAAAGGTGGCTTTCATTCCTTCCGGAATAGTCACCGATCCTTCAACAAGAAGCCCGTTTCGGGCCAGGTCAAGTTCAATATTCCCCAGCGGATGCGGATAAACTGCTTTGATTGAAGTCAGTTTGCCAAATGCTGGTGCAATTTCTATAACCCTGTGACCCGGCGTTATTGGGTTTATTCCACAGATTGTCCGGAAAAAGAAATAATTGGGAGATGTACTCCATGGATGGCACTCTGACCTCTGGTTCTCCTCCCCCCATTCGAGCGGAACCTCTGCAAAAGTTGTCATACCGCGATCTTTCATCAGATTCCATTCTGATAGTTCACCTGGAAAGCTTGACTGAAGTCCTGTCTTATTGAGTGCCTCAAAAAGATAGAAATGAAGAAACAGATTAACCTGCCCAATCCAGTCTTTTTTTTCCAGAAGTTTCTCCATCAATTGTTTGGCTTCGTCGCCTTTGACTGCCTCCGCCAGGATTGCAAGAATGTTGGTTATCCGGCTAACCTGTTTAATGTCGGGTGTATCGTTATAAAAACCTTCCTTATTTTTGCAGTATTTATTCACTGCCATGCAAATCTGATCAGCCCGGCTCCGGAATTCAGCTGCCTGTTTCGTTTTCCCAAGATATTCATAAATTTCCGCTGCATGTCGCAATGTATAAGCATAGTATAACGAAAATGGGGTGCTGTTACCTTCGCGTACAGAAGGTGGTTCACCATTTTTGTAGTATCGTCCCCCCAGGCCAGCCCACCAGTCTATCCCTCCCAGTAAACCATTTTGCTGGCGGCGTCTCTCAAACCAATCCAGCACGTTCCAGATACCCGGTTCAAGACCGGAAATGAGTTCCTTGTCATCTTTCCACATCATATAATCGTATACCTGATCAATCCACACCAGAGAATAAAAAGGGATGACGAGATAGAATGAATTTGGATAGCAGGCCATTGTGAGTCCTTCTGGAATTCGTGACTGATCAAACTGTATCAGGGCATTGCGGGTAAGCCGATCGTCACCTGAAAGAGTAAGCAGTGAGAGGCTATATACGCGGGAGTCGCCGGTATATTGCATTTGTTCATAATATGCATCCGACAACAGCATGTCCTGGGCACAAATACTAATGGTACGCCAACCAGCATCCATTATCCAGTTTGTTAAAGTGTCGTTGGTTTCAAATTTAGCTTTACACTCAATCGGGGCTTTGCACGCCACATGATAATAAGCTGAGATGGTTAATGGCATCGATCCGGTTACTATGTCAACCTGAATAAACCGGAAAGCACGGATATAGGTCGGTTTGAAAAGCCTGTCGTTTCCTCCGTCGGGTATGAATACATCTTTGATCCCTACCATCCGCTTGCCTTCAATGTCGTTCCGATTGCCCTTTGGCGCCTGATTCTTTACGATCAAATTTTCGGAATACATTGCCTGTATCCATGCATCCTTGCCGCCGCTTACCACCATTTCGGGATAACCCATCGTCTCATAGGATTGATCGATAAGGAAACTGACTTTTTTATTTGCCGGAATGGTCAGGCTGCCTTTATCTTTAAGGAAGTCGTCATTTCTTTCAATGCCTGTCATTCTTCTTATTGAAGTAAACGGCACTTTGGTTTCATTAAGTAATCCTGTTCTTCGTGGAATAAGGAGCTTACCTCCACCGTACTGTATACCTCCTGCAAATTGAGTGTTACGTCCACCAGCAATGTCGCACCATTTGGCAGGCAGCCATTTGGAATCTTCATAGACAGTGGCTTCCCATCCCCACGGGTACTTGTCGGCCCGGATACTGTCGGTCGGATTGCCCACGTATAAGCCAAAATCGATGGTATTCCGGTCGGTTATCCAATCCACCACCTTTGGTGAATACGCCTCGTTCCGGATACATTTCCAGCTACCTCCTGAAGTATTCACCATTTTTTCGGCTTCGGTGTCACCTTGTAAAATGAAGGAAGTCATTTGCGAAAAGTAGGTAAACGAACGTTTTGGCCCCCAGTTCACCACTTCGGCGGCAATTGTATTTTTCCCGGCTTGCAGATTTGCGGCAATATCGAGGGTTTCGAAAAACCAGTGCGAAATGTCGCCGCGTGCCGGTCCACGGGTGATGTACTTCCCGTTTACAAACAGGCGGTAGTGGTTGTCGGCCGAGAGATGGATCACGAATTTTTCAGGTTTCTTCGGAAGTTCGAAATTCTTCCGGAACAGAATCACTGCATGTGCCTGTGGTTCTGCTGTTGGATGCATGATCCACTGTGCTTTCCAGTTGACGGGTTGAGCAAAAGATGAAACAGATAGAATAAAAATCAAAATGAAAGTTCCCGTCATGTTTCCCCAAATGGAGAAAATCCAGCGGTATCGGATTGTCTGATTTTTAGATTTTCTCATTGATGGTTTCGGTTTGGCATTTTCTAAACATGATTAGGAGGGATTTTATTCAAACAAAGATTCATCCAATGGACAATTGAAATTGGCAGCAATAGCCCGAAGCTGCGCATCGCTCAGCGTTTGTTTCACACCACCGGCAGCCATCACTTTCAGGCAAATATCGGCTGCTTTTTCGGCAACATCAATGCGACCAAATGCTTCGTCGAGGTTTCGTCCACAGCCGCAAATACCGTGAAATTGCCAGACTGCCAGGTTACGGCGGCTCATGGCATCGGCGGTGGCCTTTCCCAGATCCATGCTTCCGGCCATCACCCAAGGCAGAAATTCTATTCCCTGCGGAAAGACCACCACGCATTCTGCATGACTTTGCCAAAGCAGCTTGCTCAGACTTTTGGTATTGAGATTGGCGACTGCATAGGTCAGGGCGATCACACTGTTTGGATGGGTATGAATGAATGCAAACGACTGGATATTTGATTTGGCCTTGATACGGCAATGGGACAGCAAATGTGACGGAAGCTCCGAAGTTGGCGCCCCGACCGGTTCATAACCCCAAAGCAACTGCCAGGTTTCGCCCAGTTCATCAATTTCGATCACACCAATATTCTTTTCAGGAAATACTTCGATGTTCCGCAGAAATCGGCCTGTTCCGGTAACCATAAAACGTTCGCCGGCTATTTCAGGCATGATCATCGGTAGTTTCGCCCAATCTGATTTCGGAGTAAATCCATTGAAATACTTGTAATTCTCCTCGTTTAACCGCAGGCTGATATTTCCGCCGTTCGATTCGGCCCAGCCGCGGCGAGCCATGTCGCCACTGGTTTTCTTGATTTCGTCAATTAGTTTTTGCATG
>JBAWZG010000303.1:0-4245 GCA_037143155.1 Bacteroidia bacterium | reverse complement strand
ATTCAACAATTGTTCAATGCTCTGCCTGTCACCTGGGAAATACCACTTCGGCAAAACCTGATTGTATTTCCTGTCATCAGATTCAGTACAATGGAGCCAAAGACCATGTGGCATCCAAGTTCCCAACTAATTGTACGATGTGTCACAATATGAACAACTGGCTCAATCCAAATTTCAATCATTCGCTGACGAGTTTCCCGTTGACCGGAGCCCACATCTCGGTAGAGTGTGCAAGTTGCCATACCGCTGGTTATGCCGGAACTTCGATGGAATGCAAGAGTTGTCACCAGGTAAAATATACGGCCACTCAAGCGCCGAACCACACTGCGGCCGGAATATCGAATGATTGCAAGACCTGTCATACCACAACTGCATGGCAACCTTCCTCGTTTAATCACAGTACAACTATTTTCCCGTTAACCGGAGCACATACGTCGATTGTACAATGTTCAAGTTGCCACCTGGGCAATACGACTTCTGCAAAACCTGATTGCATCTCGTGTCATCAGGTTCAGTACAACGGTGCAAAAGGGCATGTGACGTCCAAGTTCCCTACCGACTGTAAAATATGCCACAATATGAATAACTGGCTCGGTGCAACTTTCAACCATTCATCAACCAATTTTCCATTGACCGGTGCACATGTATCGGTTGATTGTGCAAGTTGTCATGCCACTGGTTATGCCGGAACTTCTATGGAATGCAAGAGTTGTCATCAGGCAAAATACACTGCTACTCAAACGCCGAATCACATCGCGGCCGGAATATCGAATGATTGTAAAACCTGCCATACTACAACTGCATGGCAACCTTCAACATTTAAACACAGCACCACTATTTTCCCTTTAATTGGGGCTCATACTTCGATTGTTCAATGTTCAAGTTGCCATTTAGGGAATACCACTTCGGCAAAAACAGATTGTTATTCATGCCATCAGGTACAATATAACGGAGCCAAAGATCATCTGACTTCCAAGTTCCCGACCGATTGTAAACTGTGCCATAATTCAGTTAACTGGCTGCAGTCTACCTTCAACCATGCAACCACTGCATTCCCATTGACCGGGGCACACATTGGAGTTGCCTGTGCAAGTTGCCATGCTTCGGGATATGTTGGCACACCTACCGATTGTAACAGCTGTCATGCTCCTGATTACAGTAAAACAACGAATCCAAACCATACCTCACTGGCTTTAGCGAAGACTTGCGGCGATTGTCATACGACTGCTGCAGGCTGGGCACCGGCTAAATTCCCGAACCACAGCACATATTATACTTTGACCGGATTTCATAAATCGGTCGATTGTGCTTCCTGTCACAAAGGAACTTATCCGAATACACCCAAAACATGTTACGGCTGCCATTCTGCGAATTATACCAATACAAAGAATCCGCCACATCTGACGGCTGCCGCCACATTTACCACTGATTGTACTTCATGTCATAATACAACCTTATGGGCACCGGCTCCCGGGTTTAACCATACATCGTATTTTCCGATAAGCAGTGGAAGGCATGCTAATATTAGCTGTGTGACCTGTCATAAAACACCAACCAATTATGCTGTATTCACTTGTTTTACATCAGGTTGTCATGGAAACGCTCATAATCAGAACCAGGGAAGTGCCGGATGTTATAAATGTCATCCACAAGGGAATGCAGGAAATTAAGAGAGAACAGGAGAGTTTGGAGAAATTAACAGAAATGATTTGATGAAAAAATACGCCCTACTAATATTGATTTTAATATCCATTTTAAAACTTTACGGCCAGGAAGTTAAAACTCTGGTTGAGGGAAAGGTTTCGTACATCACCACTCAGAACATCTATGTCAAATTCAAACTGTCCGGGGTTGTTCAGGCTGGCGATACTATTTTTATCCGTAAAGAGGAGAAACTAATTCCTTTGCTTGTTGCTGAATCGGTCTCGTCAACTTCATGTGTCGGTAAACCTATTGTACTTTTTGAGTTAAAAATTGATGATGCAGTTTTTGCAAGAAGCAAAATTTCCGAAAAAAAGATCAATACATCGATTTCCGAAAGCACTGCAGTTGCTACAAGTTCCAAACAGCAGGACTCTTCTCAGCCAGCTGGGAATAAAGTGCCTTCCAAACCAGAAAGGGTTTCAAAAATCAGAGGCCGGCTTTCTGAATCATCGTATTCAAGCTTTTCAAATGCAACAGCGCTCAACCAACGTTATCGATTGACGTTTTCACTTGCCACAGATAATATTGCCGGAAGTAAATTCTCTACGGACACCTATGTCATGTTTACCTATAAGCCAAACCATTGGAACGAGGTGAAAGATAATGTTTTCAGTTCTTTAAAAATTTACAGCCTATCTGTAAAATATGATTTGAATCCAAAAACCCATTTTTTGTTGGGCCGGAATATTAATCCTCGTCTTGCAAGCGTTGGAGCAATTGATGGACTGCAGGCTGAAACATCGGCAGGAAACTTTACGTTTGGTGCGGTTGGAGGCTCCAATCCTGATTATACGGATTATAGCTTTAATCCCAACCTTTTCGAATACGGTACTTATCTTTCGTATGACATTAAAAACAATAATGGCCCCATGTCCAACTCTTTCGCCTTTCTGCAGCAAACGAACCATGGAAAGACAGACCGGCGCTTTGCCTATTTTCAGCATGAAAATTCACTGATGAAAAACCTGAACCTGTTTGCATCAGCCGAATTGGACTTATTTGCCCTTGAGAATGGAGTTCCTGTGAATAAAGTAAGTCTGACCAGTCTTTTTCTTTCTTTGCAATACCGGTTTTCGAGGAAGCTTTCTCTCTTTGCTTCTTATGATGCACGCAAAAACATCATTTACTACGAAACCTTTAGAACCTATCTTGATCAGTTGCTTGTTGACGTAACTCGGCAGGGATATCAATTCCGTGTAAATTATATCCCTGCCAAATTTATCAATACAGGTCTTTCCGGAGGATACCGTTTCCAGAAAAACGATCCGCATCCCATGCTGAACGCCAATGGATATTTAAACTTTCCGCAAGTTCCATTAATCAACGCTTCGGTAAGTCTTTCGACAAACTGGATGAATACAAGCTATGTGGATGGCCTGATATACGGAATAAGGGTGTATCGTGATCTTATTCCTGCAAAATTGAGCACTGGAATATTTTATCGTTTGGCCGACAATCATTATCTGACTGCAAGTTCAAGTATGGTCCAACATATGGCTGAGTTCGAACTTTCATGGCAAATTAGCAGAAAAATTTCTTTCTCAGCTAATTACGACGGAACTTACGATCAGATGAGTAAATATCACAGTGTTTATCTCAACCTTATCAAGCGGTTTTGATTGCTCCAGCAATTTTTACAATGATACAGAATGAAGTTCTCATTTATTGAAATCCGACCACTTTAGAACTTTAAAACAAAATATTCCATTTTCTTTATCAGGAATATGTTGCATAGTTTAAATTCCCGTTAGATTCCCAGTTATTATCTGATAATCAATGTAATATAAAATTAATGATTGGCCGGAGGAAAAATATATGACATTTATCATTGTTTTTTTTTGTCTGAAAGTATGTTATGAATAGAAGATTATTATATTTGAAATGAAATTGATCTTGCCATTATTGTCATTTCAAAAAAAGGGGAAAATAATCAGTGGGTGTAATTTATTGAATTGGGAGGTTGCTGCGAGGATTCCCTGCTGATACGGACTAAAATCATTTTTGCGTAAATGGAGCGAAGGACAATCCGCTGTGCTATTGGATATGAAAACTGTGAATCAGTTTTATCGGTTTCAATAGTCCAAGTATCTTGGGAATGTAAAATGTAAAAATGTAATGCTGGATAAAAGTCGTTTTACGTTCCATTTATTCAATGCAAAACTTTGAAATGTATGTGCAAGCTTTCATTCATAGTCGTATTGATCGTGTTGACCTTAACAGGTTATAGCCAAACGTCTCCCCATGGTACAAGATTAAAGACCGACTGTATCGTTTGCCATACTTCTGAAACATGGAAGGTGGCAAAAACGATTAATTCCTTTGATCACAATACCACTCCATTCAAACTTACCGGCCAGCATCAGGCCTCCGACTGCATCAGTTGTCACAAAACATTAAAATTCGAGGAAGCAAAAAGTGAATGCGCTGCCTGTCATACCGACATGCACCTCAATACCCTGGGACCGAACTGTGCCCGTTGCCACGATACGCAGTCCTGGACTATTAAAAGTTCCATTACCTTGCACAAAGCGACCCGATTCC